>JABDDM010000011.1:0-45048 GCA_013287605.1 Ignavibacteria bacterium
GCTCTTCGTCTTCGTACGCTTTTTCCCATCGCGCACTTCATAGACTTTCTCAACGGGGATAACCACTTCCGGAACACGTTCTGCAAGGTCGCGGCGCTTTACCTCATCTTCGATGTAGGCCTTGACCTTTGCTTCATGTCCGGTATAGGTACGGAGGGCGTACCACTTCAGGCTGGTGCCTTGTAATTCGGTTGTCTTCTCTGCTGTCGCCATGTTATTTAGTGCCGCTCAATGTTCGCGGCTTTGTTTTTCTAACGGCTTCGCCCCGAAGCATCTTTGCAGCGGGGCGAAGATAAAAAAATGAGTTCAGGATTTCGAAGTGATGCTTGGTGAGAGCGGAAGGCTCTGCATCAACACTTCATGCATCAGATCCTCGACTGGATCAGAAACGGTAGATGAATCGAAGTATGGTTTCGAAAATCTTGTCGACACCAAACACGAATGCCGCAAGCACGAGGCAGACGACGAGTACGATGATCGTCGCGTCCTGCAGCTCATCGCGCTTCGGCCAACTGACCTTGCGCATTTCGCGAGCGACGTCATTAAAGAATCCGATCGTCTTATCCTTGAATCCCTTTTTCTCACCTGCGATCGCCGGTGATTGGATTGCTGTTTCGGCCATGTTCATTTGTTGTGGAGAGAGCGCTCACTCATATCATTCCCTGCGCTCCGGATTAGGGAATGTGCCCAGGCATTATCGGAAGTCCTTCGACTTCGTGTCGCCCGGTACACACACGACTAGTTCGACTCTCTGCAACCACTGTTGGCAACAGCGTCGTGGCACGTCAGGAGGGAGTCGAACCCCCAACCTGCGGTTTTGGAGACCGCTGCTCTGCCAATTGAGCTACTGACGTAACTATTGCACGATAAATTCCCTCAGCAGAGCGAGCCCAAAGCACGCTTCTACCCCGCTCGATGCCCGAGCTGAAATTTACTTTGTCTCTTTATGTATCGTACGCTTGTTGTCGCGCGGACAAAACTTGGTATACTCTACGCGGCCCGACTGCGTACGCTTATTCTTGGTCGTCGAATAATTACGCATTTTGCACTCGGTGCATTCTAAGGTTATGATGTCACGCATTGCTGTTACTTTCTTCTTCTGGTGCTAAATTCCCTAAAAACATGGCCGAAATGAACTTAAACCGACCGCAGTTCGGGCACATATAAGCGGTTACCGGCATCGCACGATTCGTATTGAAAGCCCAGCCAGTCGGTACCCGGTCCAGACCCGGCAGTGCGAACACATCCGGGTTCACTTCCATTTGCGCTCCGCAATCTCCGCAAAGTTTCGGCGGTGCTGCCATTTCGTTAATCCTATTGATCCCAAAAATTCATGGAGCGGGAGACGGGACTCGAACCCGCGACCAACAGCTTGGAAGGCTGTGACTCTACCAACTGAGTTACTCCCGCGAGTATCAGAGCACACCAGCATGGTGCGAAATCACGTAGAATGGCCGAATAGACAACCGGAATGGCCTTATCGTTCCGAAAAACTGGGGAAAGGGAACAGAAAACAGGGAACGGGGAACAGCGTGAAAATAATAACGCCACAGTTTCGATCGGGTTATCCTGAGCAAGCGAAGCACAGTGAAGGATCTGGATTCGAACGAGCCAGAATCAATGTAGTGCAAGCTTTAGCTTGCGTTAAAAAAGACCACGGCGCGCGATGTGAAAACTTTATTCATAATCCGAACTTCCACTCCTCGATTCTGCACTGAAAACGGCATTTCGTGATTTCTAAGCTTGCGTGTGTGAAAACTTTATTCATAATTCTCCTTCTCACAGAAACCTACCAGGCTTGCAGTGGATTGGATTCCCGCATTCGCGGGAATGACAATCTCTTCGATCTTTTGCACTTCGCGCCCTTTTCCTGCCTCGCTGTAATTCCCGCGCAGGCGGGAATCCATGGAATGCTGAATGACGAACGCTGCTTGCGCCGGTCGGCGGTCGCACAGTAATGTTTGAAAAGTTGTAGAAATGGCAGACTCGATATAGCGTGAGCTTTAGCTCGCGTTCCAATAATGGCAGGTGACTTAGGGCGAAGTTTTTTCCCGGTAAGTCTGAAGGCGCTCTCGATCGGAGTGAGACTTCCAACATATTAAACATATAATCAACGCATTCCGGTTCCCTTGCTCAACCCTTTTGACCAAAAAAGAGGAGATGGATTGCTCCATCTCCTCGCATTATTCGAGAATTACCGAGTCCGTCTTACTTGACGATCATCAACCTCTTGGTAGTAATGTTATTTCCCGCGACGACCCTGAGGAAATACGTCCCGCTGCGTAGACCAGCCGCATTCACCTCCAATTGAAGTTGATAGCTCGTCGGAGTGCCTGTATAGGGCTGCGATATTTTGTTGCCTAAGACGTCATACAACACGACCGATGTATTCAGGCCTTCCACGTTCAAAAGGTCGACGTGCGTCGATTGCTTCAGCGGATTCGGATAAGCCCTCACCTCGATCGATGATGTATGCTCGGCCTGACCCGCCTTCGGTGGCAGGGCGATCTTAGCGATCGTATCCTGCCTTACCACTTGCATTGGGATCACATCGAGAATGCTATTGTCATAACTTTCCATCCTTGAAAGTTGAGCCGTGCTACTCGAGGTGTGCGACGTTTCGAAGCTAATATACACTGAGTCATTTATCGTAAGATTCAGCGTGTCGGACGCCCTTCCGTTATCCGCTAGCGATCCTGATTGAGAGAAGCCCTGGGACGTTAGCTGCGCGAACTCCAATGGTCGCACTATGGCGTCCGTATTCGCATTGCGAAGCAGGAAGTTCATGCTCAACGTGTCAGTTGTCCCTGAGAGGAGTTGAGCGATCGCTGCTGCGGTATCACCAACATTGTAATTCCCTATTCGGAAATATCTCCCAAATTCCAAAACAGCTCCTGGCATGAATCGGAAGTTATCCGTTCGCAAGCTCGAGTCTCCATCAGTTGATGAGAGCACCCCTCCGTTCGAAGGGGGCACAGTCACACTGTCCCAGAGATATGGTCTTCGGCTGTGCCATAATAGCAATTGTGTCGTCAGATCCATATTCCACAACTGACCGTCAGTGTTACGCCCGACAAACTTCGGCTGGCAACCGGATATCGGCGAGTGAAAGATATATGTCTGCACTCGCGTTGCCGTATCCTTCTCTGTGCCATTCGGGAAATCAACTGTTGAGAGGCTAATGCCATCCGCAAGTGTGTCAATATGCTTCGGAACACGATACATAAGCGGCTGCAATACTCCTTCCATTCTCGTCCGTGCCGCCATGACGGGATCCTGCGATCTTGTCGTCAGATGTGTCAAGTCCCAGGGAACGATGGGTTTTCCAGCCATCACCCCGTAGTGCGCGATATGCGCACGATCCTCGAATGGATTCGTCCAGCCAATCCGGCTTAGATCCTGCCAGCTAGAATCCCCTGGATTGGTTAACCAGTCTGCACCGGAATAAACGGGATAAGTGCTGAGTGAATCGGTTGCTCCTGCAACCACCGGTACATTGAAGCCAGAGTACGTGGTATAGTTTATCCACTGACCGAAGGGAGAGCGTCGAAGCAACACGGAACTATGTGAACGGGCAGGTGCGCCGTTGTCCCCGGTCCCCGTATTTGAGATACCATCCCAAACCGCAGCGAGCGCCCGTTCTTGCGTCACATGCATTTGGGGATTGATATTCTCGCACCATGGTAGCGCCGAAGACATGCAAAATTCACCAGTCGTGTCGATGATCGTTGGACTACCGGGACGTTGGGTGAGTTTAAGAAAGTATATCTGGGAGGAACCGGGCAATCCTGCCTGGAAGGCTAGATAGCAGGTGTCAATCGCTGGAGGCCCATTGTACGTCCATCCGTGGAATGCTGCAATAGGATGAAGCACACTGGCCACACTAAGTTGTTTCGTTTCTGGCAAAATCCCGGCGCTTACGGTCTTTTGCGCAATGATGTGACCGGTAGTATCCACGAGAGCTACAACTCCTCCCAAACTCGCATTTCGCCACGCCACCCAGAAATTCCCATTTGCAGCGGGAGTAATCGACGGTACGGGATGAGCGCCCCCAGCCATTAGCGTCGAGGCAAGGGTATCACGCGGCCCGTAACTATAAGGGGAAGCGACGTGTGACAGTCGGAAAATCACAAGTGATTGGTCCTTATTTGCGCCGGAGGAATCTATTGCATAAACAAGCCCAACTGTGCCGAAATCTGAGTTGCATGAGATCGAGGGATTGACAGCATAGTGAGCCGAATCAATCAGACTATCTGCGGGAATGCCATCGACTCGACGATACACACCTATTATTGTATCTTTCGGGGCCGCTACAAAGAGGCCATTCGAAGCGAAGGTTGAATAGTACGATGAGACGTTGGGGCCAATTTCAGAGGATGTTAAATGGCGGCCGTTATTAGACGGATTCGCAACGCCTTTCCCTGTGTGATCGCCCGACAAATCGGTAGCCAAGTAAGGTTCAATCGCCAACAGGTTACCCTGCCCAGGATCCAATACTACCTGATAATAACCATTTGCGTCAGGCAACAGTGTAATCCCTGCACTAATGTTGTAAACGAGCACGCTGAAGCCCTTGAAGTTTTTTAGGACGATGTCGCTTCGTACCTTGAACGCAAACATCCTCGCGTCAATATCCTGAAGTAAAAAGTGCGAATGATCTGTAGAATCGATGGGACTAATCACGCCATTATAGTCGTACATAACTGGCCAAGTTCGTGGATTGACGACAATTACGCGAGTGATTGGTGAGGGATCATTCCGCTTGGTCGGATTGGGATTGGAGAAATATCCAATTTGGTAAAAGCGCCTATCGTCCTGATCGGCAAGGTAAGCAACCCCAGACAGACTAACTGATTGACTCAGCTCTGGATCAGTTTTTGTGACACCACCGGTTGTATTATATTCAACAGCTCGTTCTCCATAGCTATAGGGGCGGAGACAACCTGGTCCCACTGTCAGGCACTTGTAACTAATAATATGATCGAGGTCAACTGGTGACATCGCTTTTGCCACCTCCCAAGGGGCACCTCCTGTGGTATAAAGACTATTGAAATCAATAGAGCTCTTCCAATCAAGTTGAGAGAGAATCGTCGCAATGGGAGCGAGATCCTTCCCTATCGTTGTAACAGCCGACCATTTCTCCTTAAAACCTTGATATGCGACCGGACGGGCTTGGATGTTCCGGATGTTACATGGAATTATTAGATCGTCATACCACGTCACCTGGTTAGGTGTCGCCCACAATGGAGAAGGACTGTATCCAGTAAGACTATTCCATACAGTTTGGCCAGTAGTTTGGCGGTTCCAATCTGTTTTTGCAGAGAGATAATTCTGTGCAAGGACGGTTGGGAATGTGCCATCGTTATCCCAGGTGTGCCAATAGCCAACCCAAGCATCATTATCTTGGCACCACAGGCCCGAGGAGAACTTCACCCAGTCGGTGGCAACTGCTCCGGCAGTTATTGGATCCATGTAATAATCCTTAGTTCCGTACTTAGATCCAGAACCTGTGTAGGATCCTAGTCCATTAATATATGTTTTTATGAGTTCATGTGTGCCGTCCTCGACTCCGGCAGCAATAATAAACTTCGTAGTGAAGCAGTCTATTATGGGAACCCATCGCATAGAGCCGGTTTGGGTTCTGTAGACTAGATGATCAGTATACCCGAAACTTTCATTGGGGCCCTTATCGAGAGTATGGTCGCAGGTTGCTGAGCTCGGAACAGGTGTACCTCCAAGAGCTAAAAATGGCGTCTGCGATTTATCCAGGTCGTAGTTGTAATTTGTTTGGAGAAACTGATTCGTGCACCCGATGTTGCCACCTCCATCGTTTCCTATAGTATTGAAAAAAATTCCTTTGGCTCCATAGGATAACGCCGTCCACGCGTACATTCTTGCTTCAGTAGCAGTCTGTGTTCGCCCTGATTGGAAAGGATACACATGATCCCACTTCGCCCAAGCGTCATCACCTGGATGGGCGGCAAGATTCTGGGTGTGTTGAGTCGGCTCTGGCGGGAAAATATCCAAAAAATGTTCGTCACTGTTGGTCCAATGATCGGGCGAACTCGCGAGGATGAGTTTCCCAGCCTTTCGGGCAGCAAATATCTTTTCCATTGCCAGGGTCGCTGTAGTCCCCAGCAAACCATGCTGTAAATAGCTACCCCTTAAATCGAGTGGTCCCCCTATCGAAGAATTCGTCGGTACGAAGGCATACCATTTTGCATGGTCGCTCACTAAAGAGTTTGCCGGGTTGGCTGCATCCGCCGATGGCTGAAAGTCGGATTTATTCCAGTACTGATAATGAGCCAGCCAATCCATCTCGTACGTATCGTACCCGGGAGTGTTTGTAGCAGTGGCGTTGTGAGCAGGATTATAATGTTGCCACAAATGCCCTGTTTCATCTGGCAATCCAGTGATAGGTGTTGTGAAACTTCGAAAGTTCGGGTCTTTTGTTAGTGCATTGTAGGTCGCATCCCCCGGGAATGGAATCATCCCTGGGTCAGGTCCGAATTTTGAAGGATGGTCCCAACTCTGCCCCCCAAAAGTCAAGCCCCCTTCTTCCATGATGGCTACCGGCTGTTGTAATGTCTCATCCTCATATGTTGAACGGTACCATGCGTACATGGGCATATTTTCATAATGCACAACAGTGTTATCTGGCTTATTCGGGACGTAGAATGCATTCTGACTTGTTTGCGCGAGGTAGGTAAGAATGTGTTGCCTATGATGAAGGCTCATGCCAGCCTGATTTAGTTTATAGGTATAATTGCCGAAGGCATTATCGATGTAAGCCAGCGCTCGAAACGCACCAGGGTTACCCATTTCTCCTCCGCACGTGACATAGTTTATTGCGTTCCAGGCATTCCAAGTCCCATCCCGATTCATACTCTGAACAATTTGCGAGCACACATCCTCGAGGTAATAATTGTTCGTTCCAACTTTATACAGTGGAATACTGCCGGGTACCGACTGTCTATCGTGCAAATGGTTCTCTAAGTTATCCATAAAGATGGAACGCAATCGGAAGCCTCTGATATACATATCAGCACGCCCATCTTGCGCTACGGCTGTAAACTTGACGAACTTCGCTACATCAGCAGGTACGCCTATGTGACCGGGAGACGCCACACGCAGGACAGCATATCTCTGAGTCGGAACCTTCTTAGGGAAGAGGAGTATGTTATTGCTCTCATTAGGGTGACTAGCAATGAAGGCTGTTGTCGTTGCTAGAGGCATTGTATATGCGTTGAAATCCGCCCAAGTGATATTTGCGGTTACGGTTCCGATTGCCGTGCCAGATGGGCTGACGACGCCCGTCGTCCCATTTACTGTCGCATCTGGATACCATGTAGCTGTCACAGTATACAGCGTTCCAGCAATACTATAATCATCGGGAGGAAGTCTGTAAATGAAATCGCAGACGATCTGCGCCGAGTTAGGAGCGCCGGTAATAGGATCGATATCCGCACGTGAAGCGCCTGTAGACGAAACAATCCCCCAAAGAGTATTTAATTGCTGCGGGATGCCCCCTGCCAAAGAGAAATTGTCCAATTCGAGAATCTGGCCTCCATCGTTGGGATTTTGCCCCACGGAACGGACTTTCCACTCGTGTTCGCCCGACAAAACAAGCCCACCATTATTTGAATTAACCTTGAAAGCTGGATCTTGTTGATTCCAGCTATATCGATCGGCATCAACGGGCAGCTCAGTGAGACGATCCATCGGGGATATGGCGTTCATCCAGTTGGAGGCAAGAAAATAGCGCGATTCCACGCCAGGCGGATCAGGCGTTCTCAAATCACTGATCCATCGAGCAAGAGTACTGCGATCGCTATAGAAGTGGTCGAGCCCATAGTAGCCTTCCATTCCGCTCGGCATCAATGAAAAAAGCTTTGGTTCGAGGGGTTCTTCATTGCCATTGCTCCAATAGGTATTGAGGCCGGCCGACTGAAATACTTTGATCAGATCCTGTTTCGCACCCCAAGTGACACGGGACGCCGAACCTGCTGGGCCAATTGAATCCATGTCAATGCCGTACGTGAATCCTCCGAAAGGAAATGTGGTGGTGGAAATCACAGGGACTTGGGTTTGTGCAAATGCCATTGTCGAGAAAGCATGCACCAATACGAGGACGATTACTATGATGAGTGTTTTCATTGTCAGAATTGAGGATGAGAACTCAGAGACGATTAACGCTCTTTGAAGGAGTTGGAAAATCAATCTATTTCACTACCAGAACTTGTTTTGTTAGCAACTTTTGGCCGGTGTCGATCTGAAGTTGATAGCTGCCGCTCGCGTGGATTCCGAAGTTGATATGAAGCTTCTGTGCACCCAAACTAAGATGCTGCCGGTGATTGTACACAGCACGACCGAGCACATCTCGCAAAGTGATCTCGACCGTTGACGGATGATCTAACCAAATGGAGATAGTCCCTTCAGCATGAAGCGGATTTGGAAAAATATCAAAACCCGTGGCTGGTAATACCTTTTCTGGTACATCGCTCCGCTTGACAGGAATTCTTTTGGAGCCATGCACAATCTGAACTGTTCCTACATTAGATTCTCCATTCGCTTTATCGGTTGGAGTGACATACCCTGCCATTCCTACAGCAACATCCTCAAGACCATCCGCATCTGCTGAAAGCGTATCAACACTTGTCGGGTAAGGCCAGCCTACGCAACTATATCGCATATCTACGCTATCATCAAGCGAATTTCCCAAGAGGTAAAAGTTGAAGTCTTGCTCATAATAATCGTCTGACCCACCTACCAGCAATAATGTCTCATCCTTAGAACTGCTCATTCTGCCGCAATTTGCCATGTATGTCATGTTCGGAGGGCTCTTCAGAACAAACTCGGCGCTATCGGTGGTAAGCCTATGCGATCCAAAGTCAGCTCCACCGCGGAACATGAGAATATCGCCACTCCTGGGATCCGCCACGGGGTAGACAGATGGAGAAATGCAGACGAGATCTTGATAGTGTAGGACGCCATGATTAGGTAAGGCGACCATCGGAAGCGCCCAAGCCAACCACTCATTAAAACTATCGACGCTGGGAATTGCCCTGGCAGCCCAGAGCGTATCTGAATAGAGCGATCTGAATAGAGTGTCGAGGCGGAAAGGAGGGTTGTTGTGGTAGTAGAAAGTGTTGCCATGCCCATCTCCGGTGATAAGATCATCGCGGCCCACTCCTCTCCAGTCTCCCTGCACTCCATGTCGCCATTGGTATCTCGCCAAGTATGGAGCCACTGCAACCTCCTCATCTGAGACCGCTGTATCCCTGCTGCCATAAAGCTTTTCGCCTCCCTTGAAATAAATCAGTCGGTTGGAGTCAAGCACGCCGAGAATCAAAGTCACCGCACCCAGTACGACATCGTCGACCGTGTCGCTGGATAGTCGCGAAACATAACAATTCATGGCGTCATAGAAGGTTGCGAATCCTCTATAGGAAGGCACCAGAGTGGTATGCCTTGCGGTATCGAAGTTCCCCAAGTCATCGGCCCAATAAATTGTGGGAGCACCGAGGTCGGGATGGGTGCGAAGAATATCTGTATATCTTTGAGACCGAAAGTGGCCGGTTCGATACTGTCCAACCTGTAAATTCAGAGTAGTTTTTGCGGAGACTGTGAGGTTATGCAGGTTGAATGTTGAGCCAGCAGAGACGGCTGTGATGAATGGCGGGTTCTCGGGAAGTCCGTACATGAGTATTCGACTCTCATTCCGGCCAGGCGCAGGGCCGATATTCATGCCAGAAGAGAGTTGCTGCCAGCTCTTACTTCCATATATAGTATCGATCTCTCCAGGCTTTCCTACCGTCGGGAAGTAACAGTTTGGATCGAATGCCTGCGCGAAAACACTACCAAAAGAGATGGAAGTTGAGGCAATAACGGCAATCAAGAGGAGACCTCTGAGGCGCATCGGATGGACTCGCATATGATTAAGAACCTCAATATACGGCAATTGTTACATGAGGCACAAATTCTTGCCTCATTTCTTCGCTTAACTTAACGAAGAATTCATCCCGTTCAACGCGCGCTCACCAATGATACTGCAACGAAACCATCGGCGCAACTGGATTTGCCATGCTGGATGAAGTTGCAGGGCGGCTGTTGGGAAGCAGTGCTACTGCTAGTGAGCCGGGATTGACGCCGATGTTCCAGCCTCGGGTATTCGGAGCATCGGTTGGTTCAAGCGAGTTGTCGCCGTGGGTCTTTATGCGCTCTTCGGACCCTTTTCCGATCGACGCGACAGTGAGTCCGAATCCAGCAGCAACGCCGAGAACAACGGGTAGGGAGAATCCCCAGACAGAAGCGCTGCTGAAGTTTGAGCCTGTTACTATGATAAATCCAAATCCGTATCCGACCAACGCTCCGGCAGTAGTGCCGAGAATTACGATATTACCTTCTCCCGTCGAAAGTCGCTTCCCTGCCATTAGGCTATGGGCAAGTGCAATTGCACCCACGTTTCCAACAAGTGATGCAATAGCGAATCCTGAGGCCTGCGGTGCCGAAGCGTTCGAGAAGCTGGTAGCGACTACGGAGCTGTAGAGCAGTAGTGTGACGAGGGGCCCGTATAGTCCTGCCGTCAAGACTGTAGAAGCGTTACCCCGCGTGTATGGCTGGTTGCCGGCCATCATCGCCCCCGCAGCAAACCCGCCAGCGGAGCCCACAAGGCTCAAGCCGCTTCCGAAAGATGGAGATGGACTACTATTAAACAAATACGCTAGCGTACCTCCATCAAACATTCCAAATAATCCGCCATAACGGATTATGTCGGCAGTCCCCTCACTCATCTTATTGTTCTTCGCCACCGTGTATCCGACAACGGTCTCCGTAATTCCTCCGATGGCAGCAAGTACGCCCGCTGCTTGCCCAGAACGTCCGTTTGTAAGCATTACATCCAGAGCGTATCCATGCGCCATACCAAGAAAGGAACCCCCTAAAGCAAGCGACGATTCGCCATCGTTCATTTCGGCATTCTGGGTCAACAGCGATGAAACGAGATAGCCGCCCCCGCCGATCACGAACGGCAGTCCAGCGGCTAAGCCAACATTGTTACTGTTATAAACAAGTGAAGTTGTGATGAGCGGTCCATAGGCGAAAAACGATAGGAGCGCCTCCCAAATGAGAAATTTCGAGCGAGAGCTTTGATCAAGCTTCGCATGCGATGAAGTTGCTCCGAGCCGTCTCGACGTCAATTCGCGCAATAGACCGACCTCAACCGCGGATTTCGGAAATCTGTATCGAGTCACCTTTCCACTATCTTCTCTTGTGATCTCAAGGATGAAGGTGCTGTCGGGCTTCATGATCAGATGAGCTTCCTGGAAGGGCTCATACGAAGGCAAGAGATCGTATTTAGCTTGCATGTCTTTGTCGACCACCGTGATCTGTCCGGCGGAATCGAACGGAACTTCAACCTCCTGTGCAGAGACGACAGAATGCAAGCAGAGGAATACAAGAATGAGAGTGAGGATCTTCATGGCGCAATATACGCAGGGAAAGTGGGTGTCTAAGGTGCAATCCCATTGCATCCTTGTCGAGACGAATTCATCCGGCGCCGGTCGGGTTAAATAACTTCATCCCGCCAGTCTATTATGATGAGAGCGTGTGCTGTGTTCGTCGTTTTTGTGATGGTGGCTGCGAAGTCCTACGCGCAGCCATCGGCCATTCAGCACGCCCTGCTGGATTCCCGCGTTCGCGGGAATGACACGTCCCAATCTTCATCCTTCATCCCTCATCCTTCAGCCTTGCCCGCTGATTCCCGCATTCGCGGGAATGAGACGTCCCATTCTTCATCCTTCATCCCTCATCCTTCAGCCTTGCCCGATTGCTCCATGGAATTTATTCCGAACCTGGGGCAGCTCTCGGGTAAGCACGGTGAGGCGCTGCCGGATGTGAATTATTATTCCCGGTACCGAGGTCTGACGATTTATTACTCACCAAGAGGGATGCAGTTCTTCTTCTCGCGCTTGATCCGAAAGCCCGATGTCTATGTCAGCAAATTTGCACCTCCCGGCATTCATGATCCACGCGGCGATACGTTGTTCTCGTACCGCGTCGATCTTAGTTTTGTTGGTGCAAACAGTGCGGCGAAGATCATTCCTGATGAAGTGCTCGATGATCATTCCAATTACTATATCCCCCGCTTCCCAAATGGCCTGACCGATGTACCCGCCTATGGATCTCTCCTCTATCGAGAGATATATCCGAATATCGATATGCGGATCTACAGCACTGAGCGTGGGATGAAGTATGATTTCGTAGTGCATCCTGGTGGTGATCCTTCGAGAATCCGAATGCATTATGATGGGCCAGATAGTCTCATAGCGGCGAATGGCGTTGTGACGATCTATTCGCCATTCGGGACGCTCACCGAAGCGAAGCCTCTTTCCTATCAATCGCTTCCTTCCGGTGATATTGCCAGCGGACTTCAGAGCAGCGTGCCTACGAGCTATGTCCTGAGTGGTCACGATCTCACGTTTGCGATTGGTGCATATGACACGAGCATGCCGCTCGTGATCGATCCTCCACGGGTCTGGGGCACATACTTCGGTGGCAGCAGCTACGACTGGTTTATCGGAAATCGTGTGGATCACAACGACAACATCTTCGTAACTGGAACATGTCTTAGTGCGGGGTTCGGAACTGCTGGCACACATCAGGATACGCTGAACTCGCTCGACGGTTATAATTATGATGGTATCGTTGTAAAATTTAGTCCGGCTGGTGCCCGGATATGGTCAACGTATTATGGTGCAGGTCTAACGGAAGGTTGGGGCGTTGCAATTGATCGCGCCCAGAATGTGATTGTTGATGGTCACACGTTCGATGATACCTGCATAGCGACGTCAGGCGCATTCCAGACTCGTCTAAATAATAATACTCCCGGCGACCATGCGTGGGATGGGTTTATCGCAAGCTTTGATTCTCTCGGTCATCGGTATTGGGGGACGTACTTCGGCACAGCAGATACTGATCTTGTCTATGATATCGCTGCCGATTCTGCAAATAATATTGTGATCGTCGGTTATACGTCAAGCACTTCCGGCCTTGCATCTCCTAGCGCGTACAAGACGAGCAGAGTTCGCACGGCTTCGTATGATTACGGCGGATACATTGCGAAGTTTTCCTCAGGAGGGACACGCCTGTGGTCCACGTACTATGGCGACACAACGAGCAACTGCCTTGGCGTTTGCATCGGCGCCGGAGATTCGGTGATCGTTAGCGGCACCACAGTTTGCAAAGCTGGGATCGCAACAGCGGGCGTTTATCTGAGCACGCTCGCAAATTATGTTGCAGGCTACATCGTAAAGTTTTCGTCATCGGGTACACGGAGCTGGGGCACCTATGTCGATGGTGCATCAGGCTATTACGGAACCGCTATGTATGGCGTTGCGTCAGGAGCTGATGGCTCGATCTATACGTGCGGCGTAACGTGGGCGGCTACGGGACTAGCCACTGCGAATGCCTATCGCACGTCAATTCCAAGTGGGAATGACGCATCCATCTTAGAAATATTTGATGCAAGAGGCAATCGGCTTGCTGGCACATACTATGGAAATTCTATTCGCTCCGAGATCGGGTTTCGCGTTGCCGTTGATCCCGATGGGAATGCGTACGTTGGCGGATGGACCGATGATAGCACGCACATCGCAAGCGCAGGAGCGTTTCAGAGTTCGGTCATTGATACGAATGTCTCCTTCCTTGCAAAGTTTTCAAAAGATGGTGCGCGCAGATGGGGCACGTATTTCGCCGGCAATGGTCATCCAGGCGGCTGGGATCCGATCTATGGTCTGGCGATCGATCATCACGAACATCCCATTATTTCAGGATTAACAGGCAGTGATTCCGGGATCGCAACCAGCGGATCGTTTCAAAGCACGTATGGAGGAGGAAGCACGATTTATGGCGATGGCTTCCTGGTTAAATTCTGTGACACATTAAAGACTCACCTTCGATTTGCGAGAGATAGTCTCATGTGCTTTGGCAGCATTGACACGCTCGCAACAACACCGGGTTACATAAGCTATCAATGGCGGCGTGGCGGCACAATTATTCCGGGCGCTACGTCAAGTCGTTACGGCATTCCAATTACACAAGCGCCTGGGTCTTATCTCTACACCGTCGACATCGCTGATCCAAGGATCTGTGTCTCTACGACCGACACGCTAACACTGGTGATCCGAGCGCTCCCAAGCATTAATGCCGGACCAGACAGAATAACGTGTCTGAAGACCGGCGTGCAGATCGGCAATGCGGCAACGGGAGGGCTTGCGCCGTATCAGTATCATTGGGTACCGGACTCTGGATTGAGTTCTTCCTCGACGGCGTCTCCAATTGCCACGCCAAAACGTACGACACAGTATATCGAGATCGTTACAGATTCAAACGGATGTCAATCGCAGGATACTGTGATCGTAACGGTTCGTGGTCTTCCTCAGATGATCGCTCCGCCCAATGTTGTTTATTGTGTTGGAGGAAGTAGTGCAATCGGAACTCCGGCAATAGGAGGAGTTGCGCCGTACACATATAGCTGGACGCCAGCATTGGGACTGAGCGCGACAAATGTAGCGCAACCAATCGCTTCTCCAGCAAACTCTACGACGTATCACGTTCATATCACTGACGCGAATGGCTGCGATAGCTGGGATACGATCAATGTCGTCGTGACTGCTCCGCCTGTTGTGACGCTTGTTCCGTCAGGCCCGCAAAAGATCTGCGTCGGGGATTCGCTCAGGATATTCGCGCCAAGCGGGATGGCTTCATATCAATGGTCGGATGGTGAAACGAGCAGATCCATTCTCGCGAGACAATCCGGAGCCTACTCGGTTGCTGTGCAGGACGTCAGTGGCTGTTCCGGCAAGAGTGACACCGTTGTGTTAACAGTAATCGCAAAACCATCGCCTTCGATTGCAGGTCCAGATGCTGTTTGTCCGTTATCGACTGCAAGCTACGCAACGCCATTCGATCCGAATGCTCGATATAATTGGACGCTCTCCGGCGGAGGCACGATCACAAGTGGCGCAGGCGCTGATAGCATAACGGTTAACTGGACGCTTACTGGTACCTGGAAGGTAATGCTTCGTGATTCTAATACTGCCGGTTGCGAACGAGATACCTCGCTGATGGTAACAATCGGCACGACGCTAATACCAAGTATTAGCCCTGCCGGACCGATAACACTTTGCAAAGGTGACAGCGCGGTTCTGCACGCTCAAAAAGGGTTTACGACATATTCCTGGAGTAGTGGACAGAGTGCGGATTCGGTCGTTGTGTCGAAGTCCGGGAATTACTTTGTTACAGTAACTGGATCCGGTGGTTGCACTGGCACTTCGCAGGTCGTTGCGGTCAAGGTAATCTCTACTGCCAAACCGCAGCCGAAACTTGTGGCGACGAAAACGGTACTTTGTGCAGGCGATAGTTTGCAGCTAGCTACAACGCAAGGATTTGCATCGTATCAATGGTCAAACGGTTCTACAACTGCTTCGATTGAAGTCACGCACGCAGGCACATACGCTGTCGTTGTTACAAACTCCGACGGGTGCATGGGTATATCGGATAGTGTGAAGATTACAACAGGCCCAATACCACAGGCTGTTATCACGCCAGGCGGACCGGTTACATTCTGCTATGGCGATAGTGTAAGACTTACTGCGACAGCTGGCGGTGCGTCCTATTTGTGGTCAGATGGTGAAACGGGGTCTTCCGTCGTTGCGAAGAGCACGGGTGATTATTCGGTAACTATCCAGAATGCCGCTGGCTGTTCAGCTACTTCCCTTCCTGTTCATGTGCGTGTTGGAGCTCAACTCAAACCAGTTATCACAGGCCCTTCCGCGGTGTGTCCAAATTCGCAAACAAATTATTCGATCACAGCGATCAATGGAACAACCTATAATTGGGCAGTTACAGGCGGGACGATCGCGAGCGGACAATCGACAAACTCAATAAACATTAACTGGGGAGCAATCGGAACAGCAACGATCGCGATAACGCAGACCGACACAGCCACTGGATGCCTGGACAATTCTGTGATCAACGTAACAATCGATAATAATCTTGTGCCTGATGTCACAGCAAGCGGTCCCCTTGCCTTCTGTCAGGGTGATTCTGTCACACTTGACGCTGGGGCAGGTTATGCAGCCTATCAGTGGCTGTTGAATAATACACCACTCGCTGGAGCTACGCGGCAAACACTCACCATACTGGCGAGTGGCAACTATAGCGTCTTCGTAACAAATAGTGGAAGCTGTCAGGGAACATCAAAGACAATGGCGGTGACGGTGAATCCTCTTCCTGTCGCACCGGTCATCACACAGTCTGGTTCGACGCTGACGAGCACATCGGCAATTAGATATCAATGGAGCTTGAACGGTACGCCAATAAGCGGTGATACGAGCCAGACACTCGTTGCAGCAACATCAGGAGACTACACGATTCTAATATTCGATCAGAATGGCTGTTCTGCTATTTCAAATCCGTTTACATATCGCGATAGCGGTATGACGGTTGTCGCGGTTCCAGCACTTTTGCAGGCGAATCCCTCAGATCCAGTGCAGATCCCGCTCGAATTGCTTTCTTCGCAGAACGTAGTGCAAAGCGGACCGATGCATTACACCGCATCACTGCGCTTCAACAAAACTTTGCTTGCGCCTTCTGGTCAAACGCCTCCAGGTGTCATTCAAGGCAATGATTTGATCGTCACCATCAGCGGCACCAATCCGCTTCCGCTCGGGACGACTGCCGGTACGCTGAGGACTCTGGACTTCATTGCAACACTTGGCAATGATACGTGTACGGATGTATCTATCGACGCCTTCCAGTGGACTGATGGCGCTGTGAGTGTATCGCGAAGAAGCGGGCGGTTCTGCCTGACGGGTGTATGTGAAGCGGGGGGCAAAGTGCGACTCATCGATCCGAATGTGGAGCTAAGTCTATCACAAAGCCATCCGAACCCCGCGAAAGGGAATGCTCAAGTCGAGTATGACCTTAGAGAGCAGGGGGAAACAGAACTCTATATCACCGATCTAATGGGCCGCGTCGTGAAGACCGTTGTGACCGGCACGCAGATACCGGGCCATTACACAGCGCAATTCGATCTCAATGGTCTCGCACAGGGAACGTACATCTACATTCTCCAGACTCAGAGTGGGAAGCTTTCGCATTTGATGCAGATCATTCGATAAAAAGTATCAAGAATGAAACATCTGCGTTTGCATTTGTCATCAACGATCATTCTCTGCTGCTTATCGGCAGCGACGATAGTCCATGCACAGAAAGATAGCGCGAGTGTAGCATCACGGTTTGCATCACGACCGAGTATCGGCGTGATTGGTGGAGCAAGTCTCAATGAGTATCAGACTGGGTTCCGATATCTTCCGGGCGTAGCGGCGTGTTCGCCAGTGTATCAAAGCGGTCATGGTCTCGGTGGAAATTTCGGCGCGCTTGTGAATATGCCTCTGTCTGACACTATCGCTTTGAGCCTTCGTCTTGTCTATGCAATGGATGGTGGCACGTTAATCACGAATGAAGCAACCACGATCAGTGTGGGCGGAATTGCAACCGCTGCCAACATTCAACACACGATCCAGACTTCGCTGGGGCTTCTGGATTTCGAACCAGGTGTCAGCTTCCAATTATTCTCTCGATTCAGATTATTCGCAGGCGCTGGTTTGGGTTATCTCCTTTCGACAAGTTTCGATCAAAAGGAAACCTTGTCACAACCCGCAGATTTCGGCGTATTCGAGAATGGCTTGCGAGTGCGCAACGAGCAAACTGGGAAATTGCCGAATGCAGCGACGTTTGTCGCTTCCCTCATTGGAGGAGTGAACTGTCAGATTCCGCTCAATGCAGCGAAGACGCTAAGTGCCGTACCGGAATTAAGCTGGTCGCAGTGGCTGACCTCACCGGTAAAGGGATTGTCATGGAATGTTGGCAGCCTTCGAGGCAGTATCGCAATACTCTACACGATTCCAGAGACCCCGCCTCCGCCTATTGCACCACCACCACCTCCACCTGTGCTGCGAAAGATCCCTGCACTCATCGCTTCTATTAGTGCGCGAGGTATCGATACTGACAGCAGCGAGTCGCCTGTCGCAACAGTGAAGGTCGAAGAGATTTATGAGACGCATCTTGCCCCGCTTGTTCCTTATTTGTTCTTCGATGAGAATTCCTCCGAGCTTGCAACTCGATATCGCACGTTCGATAAGGCACAGGTCGATACGTTTGCGCTTCGTTCGTTGAACGGGACGGACCGACTGACAATGTATCATGACGTGCTGAATATTTTGGGGCGCAGATTGCAGGATCAGCCCGATGTTCACATTATGCTAACAGGTTGCACTGCAATGGGTAGCGAAACCGGAGGGAAGGTGCTCTCGAAGACAAGAGCCACTACTGTCAAGAATTACCTCACAGAAATATGGGGCATCGCTCCGGATCGGATCAAACTAGAGGCACGAGAGCTGCCGCAGAATTTCTCACCACGTTCGGACTCTGATGGCATTGCCGAAAATCGCCGAGTTGAGATCGCGAGCAACGACCCTGCAATCCTTGCGCCGCTTGCACTCTCCGATACCCTTCGGAAGTCCACGCCACCATTGATTCGCTTCCATCCTACGGCAACCGCCGAAGCAGGCGTCGCATCATGGCGCATCGATGTCTCGCAGGATGGCTCTCCGTTGAAAGCATTCAATGCGACCGCATTGCCAAAGACGATCGACTGGGATTTGAACAATGATCAACAGCACGTTCCGCGTGCACCTGGTAAGCTCGACGTCCATCTAACGGTCGCCGATTCGACCAATGCCGTCGTGAGAGCAAGCGATACGCTTGAAGTCATGCAGTTAACACTTCGTTCAAAGAAGCGGGAGTTTGCCGGTGATGCCGAGATCCAGCATTATAGTCTGCTCCTGTTCGATTTCAAATCGTCCGAACTTACGAATCGAGATCGCGAGGTACTGAAGTTCATCAAAAGTCACATTGTGAAAAATTCGGTCGTAACCGTTGAAGGTTATGCGGATCGTATCGGCAACGCAGAAGTCAATCACAAACTCGCGAGCGCTCGAGCACAAGCCGCCGCGGCTGTGCTGGGCGCAGAGAATGGAACCGTCTCAGGCAGTGATCAACTACTTTACGACAATGCGACTCCAGAGGGAAGATTCTACTCACGCACCGTGGAAGTGACGATCACAACGCCGAAAACAACCGCCCCATAAACTCACTATCACCATGGCACAAGAATTTATCACAAATGAGCAATTCACGGTAGTTGGTATCTCAGCTCGAACGAGCAATCGCGCTGAAATGGCTGGAGGCATTATTGGGAAGCAATGGCAGCGATTCATGAGTGAAGGTTTGCTTCAGCAGATTCCGAACCGTGTTGATGAAAACATGATCTCGCTCTATACTGATTACGAGAGCGATGTTAATGGTGAGTATACATTCGTGATTGGCGCAAAGGTCAGAACGATCGACCAGTTGCCCACGGGCATGCATCCGTTTGATGTCCCGGCAGGCAGGTATGCGAAGTTCACTTCGGATCAAGGGACTGTCAGCAATGTTGTGATTGGTACATGGAGGCATATTTGGTCTGCCACGCCTGAGCAACTAGGCGGAGCGAGAGCCTACAAAGCTGACTATGAGGTATACGATGAGCGCGCCAAAGATCCGAATGAAGCTATCGTTGATGTGTTTGTCGGGATTAAGTAGACATCAGTCCGAGGAAGGTACTTCAGCCCGCTAAGTTCGAAGCTGCTAGCTTCTCCAGGATAATCCCACAACTGATCGCCACATTCAGTGACTCACCTTTGCCGAACTTCGGGATATAGATCTTCTTGTCCGCAATGTGGTCTACTGATTTGCTGATGCCATGAGCTTCGCTACCGAGGACGAGGATCATGCGATTAGTTGGTTTGAATTTCGAAAGCGTTATCGCGCTGTTATCCAGCGTTGCAGACACAACAGAATATCCTGCCTGCTTCAATGTGCTTAGTCGAGCAGCGAGATCTGTCACACGCGTCACATGAGCGCTGAAAATCGCACCCTGTGTGGCGCGCAGGACTTTCGGGGAGTATGCGTCTGCTGTCGCTGCGGTGACGAGTAGGTCGTAGACACCAAACCAGGCGGCCGTGCGAATGATCGTTCCAACATTGCCTGGATCCTGAACATCATCAAGGGCGAGCATGATGCTCGGTTGAATGCTGCGAACGCTTTCAGGCATCTTCATCAGCGCAAAGAGTCCTTGCGTTGTCGCGGTCTCTGCAATGCGTTCAGCATTTTTCTGGGAGATCGATCGTATGCGTTTGCCGGATGAAGTAATGATCTCTGCTTGTTCGCTTCGAGCTTCTTCAGTCGCATAGATCTCTACGAGATCCTTCTTCGCGAATTCCAGTGCCGACTGAATGAGATGGGGTCCCTCAGCGATATAGAGTTGTTTCTCGGCACGGACTTTTGGAGAGCGGACGAGTTCGCGAAGTTCTACGGCTTCGTTGTTTGTGATCGGACCTAAGTCGAGAATCATGCCAGATATTCTCCAAAGGCACGACGCATTGCATCCGAGATTTCTCCCAACGTCACCATCGATTCGACTGCATCTATGATAGGAGGCATCAGATTAATACCACTCTTCGCCGCTTCTTCTACATGCGCAATTGCTTTCGTAGTCGTAACTGCATCACGGCTTGCTCGAACAGCTTGCAGGCGCTCGATCTGTTCTCGCTCAAGCTTTGGATCGATCCGCAGTGTGTCTGAAGAAATTGGCTCCTTCAGTGCAAATTGATTGACACCTACAATGATCTCTTCTTTCGATTCGACCTTCTTTTGGAATTCATAAGCGCTTCGAGCAATACGGTCCTGATAAAAGCCTTGCTCAATAGCATGCACGGCGCCGCCAAGCGCATCGACCTCTTTCATCAATAACCTGCTTCGAGTCACGAGTTCGTTCGTCAGGTATTCGACATAATAGCTTCCCGCCAGTGGGTCAACAGTGTCAGCAATTCCGGATTCGTATGCGATCACCTGTTGTGTCCTCAACGCTGTCCGTGCGGACGATTCCGTAGGCAGCGCCAGTGCTTCGTCTTTGCCGTTGGTGTGTAACGATTGCGTACCGCCAAGTACCGCGGCCATTGCTTCGATCGTCGTGCGCACGACATTGTTGTCGATCTGTTGTGCAGTGAGTGTCGAGCCGGCAGTCTGTGAGTGAAAGCGGAGCTTCCAGGAGTCCGGATTTTTCGCATGAAATTCTTCGCGCATTACCCTCGCCCAGATGAGTCTCGCCGCGCGGAATTTTGCAATTTCTTCGAAGAAGTTTGAATGTGCGTTAAAGAAGAAGGATAGGCGTGGGGCAAATTGGTCTATTTGAAGTCCCGCAGCTAGCGCCGCTTTCACATACGCGATACCATTCGACAACGTGAATGCGATCTCCTCGACCGCGGTCGAACCTGCCTCGCGAATATGATAACCACTGATCGAGATCGTATTCCACGCCGGCAACTCGTTCGCACACCATTGGAAGATATCCGTCACAATGCGCATCGAGGGTTCTGGCGCATAGATGTAGGTGCCTCGTGCGGCATACTCTTTCAGAATGTCATTTTGGATGGTGCCAGAAAGCTTGGCAAGATCGGCTCCCTGCTTTTTTGCTTTCGCGACATAGAGAGCGAGCAGAATCGAGGCTGTCGCGTTGATCGTCATCGACGTAGAGATTTTCGCAAGATCGATTCCATTGAAGAGCACATCGAAATCGGCGAGCGAATCGATCGGAACCCCTACCCTGCCAACTTCGCCTTCGGCCATCGGATGATCGGAGTCGTAGCCGATCTGGGTTGGGAGATCAAAAGCGACCGAAAGTCCGGTTGTGCCGCTTGCAAGTAAATACCTGTACCGTTCGTTCGACTCCTGCGCGCTACCAAAGCCTGCATACTGCCGCATGGTCCAGAAACGCGAGCGATACATCTCCGGATAAACTCCACGCAAGTATGGATACTCCCCTGCCGGCGCCTCAATGACTATAGGTGAAGTCGTCTTATCAAATTGGGCATGGATCGGAATATGGGAAGATGTCTCGAAATGTTCTTTACGCTGTTTACTCGCCATGGGGCAAAAATAGCGACGATGCATGCCTCAAGGACAAAGAAGCCACCAGTTGGTCTCTTGTCAGCTTTTCTTTGGAGTGAGCGCACTCAAAGGAAACAGATCGAACATTGCTCCGAATGCCACCGTAAGGATGAGCGCTAGCACGGCTGCTTGGATGAGGACAAGAGCAAACATCACTGCGCTCAAAGCAAGGTGCCAAACGAGGCGCCAGCGCTTGACGCCATAGACTCTGTGGAGTGCGACTCCGAGGTAGATGAGGAATAATACCAGACCGACAGGTTCCGTCCAGGGAATTTTGATTAGGAACGCAGGAAGAAAAACGAACAGCGAGAATGCGAAGACATGAAACGTGAAGATGAGGTGCTCGACATACAGCTTACCGGACTTTCGATAAAGCAACTTAAGATAGAGTGCGAAGATCGGCGAACATTCGACGAGCAGTACATATGGAAAGATTGAATTCCAAAGGCGCGACAATGTTTCGACAACACTTTGACCATCCTTCGGACTAAGGCCATTGAGCTTGACATTGATGCTCTTGGCGGCGATCCAATCTCCAAGCTCAAGGTGAATATAAGAGCTAAGAATGAAGAACGCGAGAAACGCGACAAGAGCATAGAGTCGCCAAGGTAGGAGGTATCGCCTGCGACGACCCGCTACATACTCGTTAGTCAGAAAGCCTGGCTTGAAGAGAAGCGCCGGGATCGTGCGCACCAGTTTGGAATCGAAGGCGAGGAATTCGTTGAAGAGCTCCTTCAAATAATGGCTTAGCGGCGGCAGAGCGGGCTCCATCTCCTCGCCGCATTGGCTGCAGAATTTGCCGCTCGAAGAGAATCCACAATCTGGACAAGTGCGGATGAGAGCTTCCGGAATCGCATCCGATAAAGCGGCTGATCCTTTGCCTTGAGAGGAAAGAGCACGATCGTATTCGATCAGATTCTCGTCCTGCACTCTTGCACCAGTTGGCTGTGATTCAGACACTTCAATCAGCTTTTGGAGTTGGATGATGTCTATGAGAAGCCGTCTTTCCTAATGAAGTTCCAATGTGAGGATTCAGAACCCTTTGAAACAACTCCACTGTTGGAGCAAAGGCACCCGACTCTTGACCGTACAATCATTATAGCTCTGTCCATGCGGATTTTTGCCACGCTTTTTGCTGGTCTGCTCGTCATTTCGTTGATCACTTCTGGCTGTTCGAAGTCGAACCCAACGAGTGTGGATACGCTGCGCGTGCATGACACGCTTATTCGCTATGATACAGTTTCGCGTGGCCCAGCATTCGTTCGCTTTCTGGCGTTTCTGACAAGCAACCAGTCGATCACGCTAAAATCACTTCAGGGCTCTATCATTGCTCCATTTGCCAGCGCTCCCCCGCAAGCTTCGAGGCAGTATCTGCCAATTCGCGGAGACACGGTGCTCGATCTTTATGCTTCGTTTTACGAAAACTCTGTTTTACAGAATTCACCTCCGTTCACCGTTCCTGCAGTCGGCTCAACAACACTTTTCACAATCGCATTTTTTGAGACCGCAGGCCCAGCGCTAAAACCGATTTTCTCTGTTGACCCAGTTAATCCGCCGCCACATGGCTTCGGTTATTTCAGGCTCATCGATGCCATCTCCGATTATCCAACACCTCATCCACAGGTTGAAGGTTATCTTGATGCGTTAACGAACACTCCAATTTTCATCGATTCGACTCTGCATGTTCCGATTTACCTTGCATATCAGCAGATCTCTCCTTATGTGCTTATTCCGGTTGGTAATCACACCCTTCTGGTGAAAGGCGAGGGGGGAACGTCCCCCGATTATTCTGCCACGCTGAATGTATCCGACGGGGGTTACTATACAGCACGATTGATCGGTTCTCGTACTGCGGGTACGGATCACCTATTCATTGACGCCGAGTGATCGATTGATCTTTTTGCCCCAAGTTCCATAGGAGGTTAAGATCCGATATCCCACATTCATTGCATTTCGCTATCTTACTGCAACGCGCTCCGGTGAAGCTGTCGAAGGCAGTCCGGTCCGTGCCGAGCGCCGCTTCGTTTCACTCATAGCGATGATCGCTACCGGCGGTGTCGCGATTGGTACTGCCGCGCTGATCATCACGCTTTCTATCCTCGCGGGTTTTGAAGATACACTAACCACTAATCTTGTAGGATTTACATCCCACGCCGTGATCGGCAGCTACGGCAACCGTGCTCTGCCTGACTACCCAAGTACGACACGGGCAATCCTGCAACGAGTACCCGAGATCACAAAGCTGACTCCTTATGTCGAACAGCAGGCCATCCTGCGCTCTCCGCATGGTGTCTCGGGACTGACCATCAAGGGCTTGCCGCTATCGGACACAAGCCTCATCGCTCGAAAGCGAATTATTGAAGGTCATGATCTGACTTACGCGCTGAGTGGAGACTCGCTCGACCCGATCCTCATCAGCAAAGCAACTGCCGAGGAGTTGCATACAGGTATTGGCAAAGCGATCGCTGCGATCAGGTTTAATGAAAAGCTTCGCTCGCGAGAAGATATTCTTTCAAACTTCAAACGCTTTCGCGTCGTCGGGATCTTTGAGACAGGGATGGCGGAGTATGATGCAACGCTCGCCTATACCACACTGGAAGCAGCTCAGCGATTCAGCTTTTATAGTCCGACGCAAGTCAACGGCTATGAAGTAATGACACGATCCATTGACCTTGCAGACACGGTCACCAGAAAGATCAATCGCGTGATCCACTATCCTTATTTCGCCCAAAGTGTGTTCAACGTCCATCAGGCGATCTTCGCGTGGATCGAATTACAGAAAAAGCCGATTCCGATCATCCTCGGTCTTATCATCATAGTAGCGACCTTCAATGTTATTTCCACTCTGCTTCTGATCGTCGTAGAGAAGACACATTCGATCGGAGTACTGCGTTCACTTGGTGCATCGAGCCAGGGTATTCGAAATATTTTCCTTACCGAGGGAATCACGATTGGTGTCATGGGTGTAATTTTCGGCGATCTCTTCGCTTACGCAGTATGTGCGCTGGAAGCACACTACCATTTTTTCAAGCTGAAGAGCGACATTTACTTCATGTCAAGCGTGCCGATCTCGATCGAATTGCAGCACTACGTTCTTGTGAGTGTCATTGCTTTTGTGCTCGCGCTCTCGGCTACGTTCATCCCAGCGCAAATCGCAGCACGGATGCGACCACTTAACGCGTTGCGATTCCGTTGAGCGCAATTCATGTCGCCGTTGGGTTACTCTTACGTGAGGGTACCGTATTGATGTGTCAGCGTCCGGCAACGAAGATCTACCCACTTCATTGGGAATTCCCTGGCGGCAAGGTGGAAGTTGACGAAAGGCTTGAGGATGCACTCAGCCGCGAGCTTTTCGAAGAGCTGCGCACTAGGATTGGTGATGCCGAGCATTGGTTTGACGAGACCGCTTCCTACGACAACGGGCACACGTACAAGATCGCCTATTTTCTTATTCGTCACTTTTCTCCCGAACCGGAGAATATCGAATTCAACGCGATCCATTGGTTTAAGCTTAATGAGTTACCGAACGCGCTCCATTTGAGTGGCAATGATCGGATTCTCGACAGGATCTATCGCGACGGTATACCTCGATGATCCGCCTCGCCCCATCAACTCATTTGCGATTCAATCGTATTCAGAAGAGGCTGCTGCGATGGTATGCGACTCACCAGCGAAGTTTCATCTGGCGCGATCTGCGAACCACGCCGTATGTTGTAATGGTCAGCGAGTTCATGCTCCAGCAAACGCAGGCAGCGATGATAGAGAGTAAGCTGCCCAGGTTTCTCAAACGATTTCCAACGGTGCGTTCGCTAGCACTCGCTCCAACGGGCGATGTTATTCGAGCGTGGCAGGGTCTTGGATACAATCGCAGAGCACTGAACCTCCAACGCGCTGCACAGGCACTGAACGCCAGAGGCCGGAAGCCTTTTCCAAATACGCTTGAAGAGTTGATGGCACTTCCAGGTGTTGGTGCCTACACTGCATCGGCGATTCTTTCATTCAGTTTCCATTATGACGTTCCCGTCGTAGATGTAAATATCGAGCGTGTGCTTTCACGGTTGTGGATGCCGATGCGCGATACGCATGAGACGATTCCAATTCCTCTGATAAAGTCGCTTGACGCGCAGATCCTTCCGCGTGGTAATTCAGGCCTCTGGCATCAAGCGTTGATGGATCTTGGTGCTACGATCTGCACAAAACGAAATCCGAAGTGTGAGATTTGTCCGGTACTCGCGGAATGCAAATCTGCGAAGAATATGATCCGCACGCGCACCATTGCAAAAGAGTCTTTGCCTTCAAAAGAAATATTGTACGCTGGTCAGCCTCGAAGAGTATGGCGTGGAAGGGTTCTGAAATCGATTGCGGATAAGAAGGTAATCAATTTATCTCAGATTCTTAAGGTGTTAGATGCATCTTCGAATCCTTCGATCGAAGCAATGATACAAACAGTTCTCAATGACCTGGCAACCGAAGGCTTTATTGTACGACACGGGAAGTCAACGTTCAAACTGATCTGATGACGAAGCTGCCCGAACCCTGGCTCTCGACGTATCACGAACGAAAGGAAGCGATTCGCGCACGGCTCGCCGACTTTGAAGGAATCCCCGCTTCACACCACTTCTATGAGCTTGCGTTCTGCATTCTCACTCCCCAATCAAGCGCTCGCAACGCAGAGTTGACGATCGCAGAGCTCGAGCGAGATCGGTTCTTCTCGATAGGGTTCGACCCTGTCTCCTATCTCCGCGACCCAGCCCATTATATCAGATTTCACAACGTCAAAGCGAAAAGACTACTCCACACTCGAGAACAATTCGCGGAAATCACGTTACAACTCTGTGATCGTTCAATTCCTGCTGCTGAATTGCGCGACGCAGTGATGAGTGCGGTCGGCGGCCTCGGTATGAAAGAGTCTTCACATTTTCTTCGCAACATCGGCGTGCGCGGTCTCGCAATCCTCGATCGGCATATTTACAAGCATCTTACCCAGTTGGGAGTGATCTCCGAACCACCAACATCCGGGCCTACTCGCAAGCGTTACCTCGAGATCGAAACAGCTTGGCACAAGTATGCAAAGAAAGTCGGGATATCGCTTGATGAGCTCGATCTACTGTTCTGGAGTATGGAGACGGGAGAGATCAGAAAATGATCAAGACTTAAAGGGTGTCACCCGGTCGCTGAAATCCGGTCGATAATTGTCCTGACTGTCGAACTCCTGCGACCAGCCATTTTCAAATCCGAGATCGTCCAGCATGTCGAGCACTTTCTCATACTCGCGCTCACGGATGCGGCGGTTCATCAGCATCAATCGTTCTGACTTTTCCGCATTCGTATCATTGATGCGATTTGTCGGATAATACTGCGACATCACGGAGAGTGTCACACTCGGCGATAGCTCTTCTTTGATGAATTGCAATGACTCCTCGCTTCCGGCCAACTCATTTGGAAGAACAAGATGACGAATGATCAGTCCACGCTTTATCAAGCCATCATCACCATAAACCAACACACTGGACATTTGACGGTGCATCTCGCGCAACGCAGCACGAGAATGCTTTACATAGTCTCTAACGCCAGAATAGTCATAGCCGGCGGCATCATCAGAATACTTAAGATCGGGGAGGTAGATGTCGACCACGCCATCGAGTAAGCGAAGTACTTCGAGGTCGTCGTAAGCGTTCGTATTGTAGATGAGAGGTATATTCAGACCTCCTTCGATCGCGAGAATCAGCGCCTCGACGATTTGCGGCACAAAGTGGGTCGGCGAGACGAAACCGATCGCATGGCATTTATGCTCGTTCTGCAACTCCAGCATCATCTCCGCAAGTCGCTTGGCTGTGACCTCATTCTTTTTCTCTTCTTTCCAGCGTTGACTGATCTCGTAATTCTGGCAGTACACACATTTCAGGTTACAATTGCCAAAAAAGATGTTCCCGACTCCGTTGGTACCTACGAGCGGAGGCTCTTCTCCGAAATGGGGACAATAAGAAGAAACGATCGCTTTGCGTCCGGAGTAACAGCGCGCGATCTGATTGTCTGCTCGATCGACCTTGCAATCGAGCGGGCAAATGTCGCAGGAAGAAAGGCGTTGGAGGAGAATGTTGCACCTTTCCTGAATCTCTCCGGACTTGTGGAGCTCCAAATATCTCGGTGTGTATGAATCCGTCACGTAGCTTTGTGGTGTGATAGAACGTATTCTTATTGTCCGTACTGACCGTCTCGGCGACGTCATCGCAACGTTGCCGATGGTTTCGGTCATCAAGGAGCGCCTGCCATCGGTCAAGGTGACGGTAATGGTACGCAGTTACACTGAACCGCTGCTTGAACTCGCCCCGGAAGTCGATGAGGTGTTACTCTTCGACACTAACTTTTCACTCAAGCGGAAGATTCAGCTCTTCGAGTCTGCTCGTGCGGATGTTGCGTTCTTTCCAAGCCCGAACCGCGATATAGCATCTGCCGCCCTCTTCAGCCGAATTCCGCAGCGCGTTGGTACTGCGTATCGCTGGTATTCGTCGCTCTTTACCGATAAGATCTACGACCATCGGAAGACTGCCGAGTATCACGAATCCGAGTACAACATCAGAATGCTGGAAGCGATCGACATTCACTCGGTCAAAACACCAAGGCCAAGCCTAAAACTAAGTGAAAAGCATCTCATTGAACGAGACACGTTGCTCACTGAGCTATTCGGAAATCCTTCCAAACCCTACGCTGTCATACATCTTGGGACCGGAGGTTCAACCCGGGAGTGGTCTAAGAGTGCATTTGAGGAATTAGCTGTCTACGTGGCACAACGCTTGAGCCTGCCTATTGTGTTGACGGGTACGGAGGGCGATCGTGAACAGATATTAAGCGTAAGCCACCCTCTTCAAGGAGTAGGAGCCGATGTGAAGCTGTTCATCGGACATGGGTTGATTGCACTCGCTGAGGTCATGAGCAATGCCACAATTGTTATTGCTGGAAGCACCGGACCGGGACATCTTGCTGCAGCGCTCGGAGCACCTACTGTGGGACTCTTCCCGCTGGCGCAAGCGCTTTCGAAGGAGCGATGGGGATTTAGAGGACCAAATACTCTGAATCTCGCCCCGTCAGAAATTGCTACCGTGAGCTGTCCAATGTGCAAGGATTGCACCTGCATCCAGCAAATCCGTGTTAGCGATGTGATCGTAGCAGTCGATCGCCTGATGGGTTCTTGACACAAATTGTGTCTCTTGCCGTAAAGATTGTTATCCAAAATGAATGGTTGATATTAACGCCGCTGTTATGAAACGACTTGTACTCTCTGCTCTGGCCGTCGGAGTGCTCTCCTGTGGCCTTTATATGAGCGGGCAGCTGCCGTTCGCAGAAGCAGCAAAGGTCACACATGCGGCGACAGCTTCAACGGTTGACAATAATTCGGACTTTCGGCATATTGACAACAATGCATTTGGCGTCGGAGAAAAATTGACCTTCGATATTTCCTATGGCTTCGTCCACGCCGGCGAAGCTGTCATGCAGATACCTGACATCAAGTACGTCAACGGTCGCAAGACATTCGAGACCTTCATCACCGCGAATTCGTACGCAAGTTTTGATTGGATCTTCAAGGTGCGCGATCGCTATGCGACCTATCTGGACGTTGATGGGATCTTCCCCTGGCGATTCGAGCAGCACGTGCGCGAAGGCAGTTATTCCAAGGACTTCGACGCCTTTTTCGACCCACAGGAGAAAACTGCCGAAACGAGCGATGGCAAGAAATACACCGCTCCGGCATATGTTCACGATATTGTGAGCGCCTTCTACTTCGTCAGGACCATGGACCTGCAACGCTACCACAAAGGTGATAAGATCAACCTTCAGAATTTTTATGATGACAGGACTCATCCGCTTACCATCCTGGTGCTCGGACATCAGCAGATAACCGTCGATGCAGGCACATTCAATTGCGTCGTCGTCGAGCCGTTGGTAGTTGAAGGCGGCCTATTTAAGAACGAGGGATCGATCAGGGTTTGGCTCACCGACGATGCCAACCATCTGCCAGTCAAGATGTCGTCCAAAGTTATTGTCGGTTCGATTGACGCCATGCTCACCAAGTATGAAGGCGTGAAAGGGTTGCTGACTGCAAAAGTGAATGTGGATTAGGCTATTCGCACAGAAAGTGGGTTTGGGAACATAGGCGGGACTAGATTGTTAACTCCCGCGATAGTCAAATCTCGAACTTAGTGAGCCACAAGAAAGAGTCAATTTTGAGCGAGAAAGTAACCGACCAACTGCCCCATATTGCCATCCTCCCGTTTCATGAGCCGCACAAGCATCATGTCTTTATTGGCATCGGCTCACTCCTCGCGATTCTCTGCGTGATCCTTTCTCTCTTCGTCACCAGTAAGACGAAGAAGATTGCGGCGGCACAGAACACCGTGATCGAGATTGCTCAGCCATCGCAAGCAGTAGGAGAATCTAACAAAGTGGAAAGTCTTGCAGCAAGAATGGCGCTCGCCTTGCCAAGCGGCGACGTCATGCTGACTCCAGATGTTTCCATCTCCACGCACGATGGTATTCCAGTTTATGCTGATGGCGCAGAGGATTTTGGGCTCCTCAAGCGCGATAATGTGCAGATGACCACATCCTTAGCCAAATTCGCGCAAACGCTATCTAAGTACTTTAGCGTCAATAAGATGCAGGCTTTGATTACGAGTGGAGTTCGTACCAGCGCGAAACAGTTGGATATCATTAAAGAGCGCATAGCAGAGTACGGCCAGCTTGCGTCGTTTCCAGATTTGAAAACTGCCTCTGTAGCCGACACTGCTAAGTGGCACTCGGCTTGGGAATGGCTCAAGGCCCGTCATGTTCCGATCAATCCACCCGCCGATATTGCCAACGAGGACGGCAGCGTTGTCGGCGGATCGCTCCACCTGAAGGGGTTGGCAATGGATGTAGTCTCCGATGACCTGGGTGCCCTAAAGCAGGCGATCGAACTTTACAAGACGGAGTCAGAGAAGACACACACCAATGGACTTCACATATCCGGACTCGTCCGCGAACGCGACTGCGTTCACATCTCGCTAGCCAACTAAGCGTTTGCCGACACTTAAGTATTTAACCAGGAAGCCTGCCGATCCAAAGCAGGCTTCTCCCGTTTTGGTGATGCTCCACGGTTATGGTGCAGACGCCAACGACCTCTTTCCACTTGCAGAGTCTCTTGGCCCCGACTTACTCGTGCTTTCCATTCAGGCACCGCTGACTCTCCCCTTTGGAGGATTCGCCTGGTATAATCTTACTCAAACCCAGATTGGCTTTCGAGAAGACCCTGTCAGCCGAAGAGCGAGCGAGACCCTTCTTGCAGCAGAATTACGAAAGATCATCGACCGAGAAGGCGGATCACTCAACGAGGTCACGATTCTTGGTTTCAGCCAGGGAGCAGCAATGGGTTACGGACTTGTGATCAGACAAGAGCCCGCAGTTCTTGGCGTCTCAATCTCTAGAATGATCGCCCTTTCAGGCTACATGCCAGATGACCTCAAAGCGGCAGTCCAGCAGGTCACCAAACTTCCTCGTTTCTTTATTGGTCATGGCGAATATGATGAGCTTATTCCACCGCAGGCCACCGAGGACGCAGCAAGTCTGTTGCAGCGCGTGAATGCTGACGTTGAAATGCACCTCTATCCAATCGCTCATGGCATCTCCGACCAGGAATTATCAGACGTCAAGCGCTGGCTCAAGATACATTCCTAAACGCAGCGTTCATCTTCATATTTCATACTTACCCGTTGAACGTCCGACAATAAGGGTGTGTTTACTCGCCGTCAATTTGTGAGTGAGGCAGGACAATTTAACCAAAGACGCTTTCCATGGCTCAAACGATGATGGCGCTGCGCAAAACCAAACGCGGACGCGGCGCGGAGATGCAGGAGATTCCCATTCCGGACATCAAACCGAATGAGGTACTCATCAAGATCCATGCATCAAGCCTGTGTGGCACGGATGTCCACATCTACGAATGGGATGCGTGGGCGCAATCGCGAATCAAGACGGTGCCGTACACCGTCGGCCATGAAACTACCGGTGAAGTTGTAAAAGCTGGCAGCGTGGTTACTCGTGTGAAGGAGGGTGATATCGTATCCGTCGAGACTCACATTCCCTGCTTGCATTGCAAGCAGTGTCTGACGGGTCAGATGCATGTCTGCCATAACCTGCAGATCCTCGGTGTCGATCGCGATGGTGCATTCGCTGAATATCTGGTTGTACCCGAAGTGGTGGCATGGAAGAATGACACATCCATCCCACCAGAACTTTTGTCCATACAGGAGCCGCTCGGAAATGCAGTTCATGCCACGCTCATCGAACCAGTTCACGGGAAGTCAGTTGTCATCCTGGGTGATGGCCCAATTGGACTTTTCGCTGTTGGAGTCGCTCGCGCCTGCGGAGCCACACAGATATTCCTCACAGGACTCGACCCGTTCCGATTGAATATCGGTAAAAAGATGGGTGCCGATCGGATCATCGATGTTGCAAAAGAGGATGCGGTTCAGGTGATCAAGGATGCTACGGATGGCTTGGGCGCAGATGTCGTGCTCGAAATGTCGGGTGCTAATCAGTCGATGCAGTCAGGGATTGCGGCGCTACGTCGCGGCGGCAGATTTTGCTTCTTCGGAATCTACAAAGACAATCTCGTACCGACACCGCTGAATGATATTGTCTTCAATGGTGGCACCTTCTATGGCATCAATGGCCGATTGATGTTCGATACGTGGTTCACGGTTTCGAATTTGCTTTCATCGAGGCGGCTTGACGTCACACCGGTTGTGACGCACAAAATGCCGCTCACAAGTTTCGCGGAAGCATTCGAACTCATGATCGAAGTGCCGAAGAAAGTCGGGAAGATCGTACTCTTTCCTGATACGAAGTACATGACCAATGGGTCCCACTAGCGCACCGCAGACTTCTAAACGTTTGGTAGAGCAGCTTGAGGGCATCTCGAATCATTTCGCTCTGAGTTGGCTCGAGCACATCGAGGATGTTAGCTTGATACACTTAGGCATGGCGACTGTGGCTATTGCTCCGAGTCGCCCCGATCTTGATTTTGTCAATAGTATTTACGGAATGCCTGATTCTCTTGAGGAGGCGCTCGCTCCATATCGCGCAGCAGGTGTTCGCCCATGGGTTGAAGTGCCGCCTGGCCGACCTGAGTTTGAACGCAAACTTGAAGCGGCTGGGCTGGAGAGATTCATTAACCACACGATCGTGATGGGTCCCGCTGAGGCACCGGCGCCTGAACTGGAAGTTGAAGCGGGAAATGCGTTGCTCTGCGCCGAGACGTTCGTGAAAGCTGTCGGAGCTCCGATTCAGGATGTCGCCTCGATCAAGCAATGGCCCGGCAAGCTATATATCGCATTCGTTGACGGCGAACCTGCCGGCGCTGCGGCACTTACGATTCACGGGACTCTCGGACATCTCGCAAACGTTGCGACGATTCCGGAATTCCGAGGTCGCGGCGTGCAGACCGCACTTATTCGGCAACGCATTCGTGATGCAGCCACTGCCGGCTGCACACAGATTGTGAGTGGCTCTTCGAACGAGATCAGCAAGAGGAACCTGGAACGAGCCGGGCTCCGTGAGATCTACCGAAATACTGTGTGGCGTGGCGCAGCGATCTGAACGCAGTCAATAAAATTTTATCTTCACCTAAGTTAGACTCTTCATGCCGGATCCAATAGCAGTGCAAAACGATAATGCAGTCGAAGCAACTCAACTACTTCAAATTGGGCACTCCCCCGATCCTGATGACGCGTTCATGTTTTATGGCTTCGCCTCAAAGAAGGTAACCATACCGGGCTTCGAGATCGATCACGTGCTTGCCGATATTCAGTCGCTCAACAAACGCGCAATGCGTGGCGAACTGCCCGTCACGGCGATCAGCGCACACGCCTACCCATACGTTTCCGATAAATATTGGATCATGAAGACTGGCGCTTCGATGGGTGAAGGCTACGGACCGATCATCGTTTCCAAAAAGTATAAGACGATCGAGGAGCTTCGCGAAAGCAAAGGGACGATTGGCCAACCCGGCAAGCTTACCACAGCCAATCTCTTGCTCAAAGTCTGGTTTGGCGATATCCGATCAATAGAGATGGATTTTGACAAGCTCATCGATGGAGTACTGAACGACCAGATCGATGCCGGCCTTCTGATTCACGAAGGCCAGATCACCTGGCAGAACTTCGGCCTCAACAAACTCGCCGACTTCGGCGAACTATGGCAGGCACAGTCGGGCGGACTACCACTCCCACTCGGTCTTGATTGCGTCCGCAAAGATCTCGGTCTTGAAACCGCAAAAGTTATCTCAAGCGCATTACAGGAATCCATCCGCGTCAGTTATGACAATCAAGACGCTTCCATCCCTTACGCACTAGAATGGGGTCGAGGCATCAGTACCGAACTCGGCGGCAAGTTCGTCAAGATGTACGTTAATGAAGTAACCCTCGACATGGGAGAGCGTGGCAAGAAGGCGCTTGAAATGCTCTTCAAGATGGGCGCTGAGAAGGGGATTATTCCGGTGGTTGATGGGATCGAGTTGGTGTAGATACGATCTGAAATCCACTTTACATCGGGGGTGAGTAATAGATGATCTCAAGCGCATTGCCCGCTGGGTCAACGATATAGAACGATTCTGAGCCATCGCGGTGGCGCTTGATCGCAGCGCCTGTTTTTGCGGCTTCGTCTGTGAGTTCGCTCCTGCTATCTACTCGAAAGGCAATGTGGGCTGGATGTTCGCTTGGAGTTACGAATGCGATTTTCACTCCACCACATTGGATCAATGCCCAGGTTGCATCCTGATATAAAACCTGAGTGTCAGGAAATCGAGCGCGATAGAATTCTACCGTTCCCTGAATGTTTTCTGTTTCGAACGCAAGATGATCGAAATGTATCATTTCAGATAACAAATTCAGATAGAGCGAGTAAGTATGCACCTGTTCCCCACCACCATTCACCGGTCGTGCGAGCCTTGTAGTAATCGGTCGTCCCAGGCCAGGTGCCTTCGGAGGTCCTCGTGAACTTCCCTTCCGCGTCAACGCACTCGGCGAGTCCATTGAATGCTCGTTCGATAAGTCCTTCGTCGACGAGTGATAAACCAAGATCTTGCGCTCTCTTGTACGCGAAAAGAAACATTGCGGATGCTGAGCTTTCGGGGTACGCATCGGCATCATCAAGTATTGTACGCCACAATCCTGTTTGCGTTTGTAGCGGTGCAATAGCTTTCGCGAGAAGTTCGAAGCTGTGCTTAAATTTCCTTCCTTCCGTTTCATGAAACAACGGGAGCAACTCCGCTGCTGTCATCATCACCCATCCATTGCCTCGCGCCCATGAGCCATCACTTCGGTGACCTGAGGCATTTTCGTGACAGTGGATGTAGAATGGCTTGTCGCCGTTCTTGAGAATGTTGAGATGAGATTCGATCTGGAATTGAGCAACCTCCTGCCACGGCTTATTGAGATAACTGCCCACTTTCGCCAAAGGGACTGCTGCGTAAAAAACGGTATCGATATAGATGTTCGGCAGATCAATGTTATGGAGGATCAGACCGTCACCATTGCGAACCGATTTGTGGATGATAAAGTCATAGATTCGCTCTGCCGTCTCGTCGAGCTGCATTTGCATCTCGGGATACCACTTTGCAACTTCTGGATACAACATCCCAAAACTCCATGAGCCACAAAAGTAATTGACATACAGGCGTTCATTCAAATGGAAGTGTACCCATGTCTTCAAGTATTCATATGTTGCGTCGTCATACGAAGCAGAGAGGCTTCGAAGCAGCCCGTACATCGCAAGCGTCTGACCCCAATCGGTTGATTGCGACTGCGGACGATATCGAGGGATCCAGGATTTGCGAATGCGCTCGACAAGTGCTTTCGCTCGATCGGACGTCTCTTGCTTGTTCATCAAGCGGTTATGGTCGTTTGGCTGCCGCTACTGCCATTCTCGCGCGAGCGCGAACTTCACCGAAATCTTCGTACTCCATATCAAGATCAGTCACGAGTGAGGAGCCGAGTCCAACTGCTGCAGCGCCAGCCGTAAACCATTCGCTGACATTTGAGGGCGTCACACCATTCGTCGGCACAAATTTGATATCAGGAAACGGGCCACGAATGGCCTTGATATAATTGGGTCCAAGTCCGCCGACTGGAAAAAGCTTTATGAAATCCGCACCCGCAATAGAGGCTTGCCATACCTCTGTGGGTGTGAGAGCACCTGCCATTGAAGCAACTCCAACCTGCTGCGCGACTGCAAGCATATCGAGATCCGTCACAGGACTAACTAAAAACTTAGCTCCGCGCTCGACTGCCTTCATCGCTGCCTCGACACCGATTACCGTACCTGCTCCTACGAGCATATCGGGACATGCCTTTTCAACAGTCTGAATGGCATCGAGGGCATTTTTGCTATTAAGTGTGATCTCGATGACCGAGATGCCTTCTTCGAATAACAGTGTTGCCAATGTGTCAATACGCTCCATGCGTTGAAGTCGAATAACTGCGAATAGTCGTGCGTCGAGAATGCGTTTAACGATCGGTGAGAGAGGCATGCAGATTTTTAAAAGGTCTTAAAGCTATCGAACAGCTCGCGAGCACTCTTACCTTGACCGAGTCCGAGCGCAGTCTTGCGCTCGCCTGTAAGCGTGGCATCGAGTTCGTCCATGAGCTGCGAGAGCATGGTCTGCGGAATCGACACGATCCCGTTTACATCGCCAAAGATAATATCCCCAGGAGCTACATCTACGCCGCCGATCTTTATCGGTATATTGTAAGAATGCATTTGGCCTCGACGCCGGATATCCCGGACCGTCCGATATGTTCCGAAAACAGGAAAGCCTAGCTCTTCGATTTGCTCGAAATCTCTCACACCGCCATTTACCACTGCGCCCCGCGCCCCTCTGGCGATGGCCCGACTGGACATGAGTCCGCCCCAAAGCGCGGCGTCGATATCTTTGTCGGCAGCGACCAGGACGATCGCGTCCTGCGGAATACTGTCAATCATTTCAAGCAGGATGTCGATCTCAACGTACTCATTGGTCGGAACAACTCTGCACGGATACGCAAAGCCTGCGACCTTGATCTGTGGATCAAATGGAATTGACTGGATCGTATGGTCGAATACCTGCCCTGATATGCCCATGCGATCCATCGTGTCGCTGACGATCGGCGTAAAGAGAGACTCTAAGAAGGCAAGCTGTGGATGTTGTTCGTTCATCGAAGTCCTGTAGGCATTGATTCAAAACCCGGCTGAACATTTACATTCGCAAGTGTGCGCCAGGTATCGTCCTCAAGCGAACAAAGTACCCAGCAGAAGTTGACCGGATATCCTGGCGCGGCAACGTTCGGATGATAGCCACGCACAATCGTTACGGCATCATTTTCAGCGACAGGCCGCACAAACTCTGGATTTTCCAGATCAGAATAAATGAATTGGGTAGCGAAGCCTGGGCGTGGCATATCAAAAAAGAGATAAAGTTCTTCACGTGTGGCAGCGTGTTCGTGCGGCGGCCATGAGGTCCAGTTGCCTGGCTTTGACATGGTAACACCCATGAGCAATCTTGAACCTTCGACGTTCTCGGCGAGCACTTTGTGGATGTCGCGATAATAGGGCTCAGCACCTACTCGAAGCGTAAGCGAATCGCTCGAGGCAACATCACGCTTGAAGTTCACATATTTCGTTGGCCATGTTTGCGCGGTTGGTGCTGATGCCTCTACGATATCCACACTCGAATCAGTTGACACAGAGAACTCGGCACCCCGCGAAATGTACAAGCCATCGAAGCGCGAGAGCGGATAACGATCATTACCTACCGTGACTTCGGCGTCACCATGCATGCAGAGAAGCGTTGTCTCTCTTCCTTCGTTTTTCCCAGCGGCGCTTTGCCCCTTCGATAGAATGATCCTGCCAGCATGTATTGCCTTGAATTCGGAATTCTCAGGAGTGATCGAGATATTCCTTCCAGGTTTGGATGCTGTATCCTTAAAAAGCCACTTTGAAGACATGAGGATCTGTTCGACTATGTTAATAAGATAGAAAACCGCCATCAACAACAACGATGTGACCGTTCATATAATCTGAAGCTTTTGATGCCAAATAGACGACTGTGCCTGCGAGATCATCTGGTTCGCCGTACCGGCCAGCCGGTATACGCGAAAGTATCTCCTGATTTCGCTCTGCATTTGAACGCAATGCCGCAGTAGCATCAGTCTTAATATATCCAGGCGCAATCGCATTTACACAAACGCCATATTTAGCCCATTCATTTGCTAAGGCTTTCGTAAGCTGTGCGACCCCACCTTTTGCTGCTGCATATGCACTCACGTTGAGTCCCCCACCGAAGGAAAGCAAGGAGGCGAGGTTAATGATCTTGCCACTCGACTGCTCGACCATCAATCTACCAACAGCCTGCGCCCAGCTAAAGACCGCATTCAGGTTTGTGTCGATCACTTCATTCCAGTCTTTGCCAGAGTAGGCGATCGCTGGTGAGCGTCGGATAATGCCTGCATTATTGATCAGGATGTCAATCGATCCAAACGAGTCCGTCGCTGTTTTCAATGTCGTCATCATGTCGCTCGGAACCGTAACATCTGCCGTTACGATGATGAATTTCGTTGACAGCAAGTTGGCTGTCTCCTTGAGTTCTGCTTCATCACGCCCAACGAGTACAATGTTAGCGCCAGCCTGACTGAGAGCTGAGGCGGCAGCTCTTCCAAGGCCTCGCGAAGCTCCCGTCACGATTGCGGTTCGACCGTCGAGGCCAAATTGCGCGTTCAAAAACTGTTCGGTCATGAGCTCACAGTGGTTTGTGCTGCCTCGTAGCGCGCAATAAATTCCGGATCGCGTTTGCGGAGATTTTCGTGGTCGATCCGCTTGCTGCGCATCATTAATTTGTATGCGAATGAAAGCGGATCGAGATGCATGTAGTCGCGTGCATGCTCAAACCAGACCAGGCTTTCATAGGCAGCCTGTTGATACTCGTCGATCTGCGGCTTCCTGCGCTCGGTAAATAACTCGAGAGCAGCTCCGACAGATGGTTGCTCTTGCAAAGCTTCGAACAGAGCGATGGAGTCTTCAAGTGCAAGTTTTGTCCCTGATCCGATCGAGAAATGAGCCGTATGAAGTGCGTCACCGAGAAGCACAACGTTTTCAAAGTACCAGTTGCGATTCTTCACGAGCAGGAAATTAATCCATTGTGACTTATTCGAGAGCAAGTTATTGCCTCCAAGATCTCTCGCGAAGACTCGTTCGAGGTATGCAGCGCTTTGAGCTTCCGTCATGTTCTCAAACCCGGCAGCCGACCACGTTTCGTAGTCGCACTCGACAATGAACGTGCTCATATCACGGTTGAATTTGTAGCTGTGTGCCGCGAATACTCCCCCTTCGAACTCACGAAAGGTCAATGTTAATGCGTGAAAGAGTTGGCGTGTACCCCACCAAATATATTTATTCGGGCGAGTACTGATATCCGGTTTGAGCTGCTCAGTGTAGCGCTGACGCACCAGGCTATTGACTCCATCGGCACCAACAACAAGATCATGGTCGCGTAGGGCCTCCGGATCCGGAATGAACGTGTTGAATTGAATCTTCGCCCCAAGCGCTTCAGCGCGGCGCGAGAGGATCTGAAGCATTTCAAGCCGCTGAAGCCCGGCGAATCGATTGCCTCGTATGGTGATTGTGTCCTCCCCTTTGACTATCGCAACATTTTCCCAGAGCGCAAACGCCTTTGCGATGCTATCGTATGATTCAGCGTCATAATCCCGGAGTTTGCGAAGTGTCTTATCAGAGAAGACTACCCCCCAGCCGAATGTATCGTTGGGACCATTTCGCTCATAGATGGTGATTTCATGGCGCGCATCCTGCTTCTTCAATAGAATAGCGAGGTAAAGTCCTGATGGCCCACCACCGATAATGCCGATCTTCATATAATGTGATAGCTCTGACACCCATTCGAATCAGCACAAATTTAGGGAGCTTTGGTGACTGAGCCGTGTGCGGGTTACTTTCCGGGGATCCGGGTAAAGCTGATGAAGAGATCGTACTCGGAAACGGAGATTGTTCGTGTCTCAAGCGTGACCTGCGTATTACCGGACTGCCAGCCATAACGCTTCTCCTTGCCAACATCGAATGTGCTCTCAGGATAGCCATATTGGCTCGTAAGCCAGTTGAGCAGGCAATCCTGATTGCCCATCCTATTAGCGTCGTGGCCGTGGAATACCATATTCATTGCCTTTAGCACATTGTTAGTGTCGAAGTCGATCATGCGAGCGAGCGGCAATCTGCACTCACCGGCAACCAGGTTATCGGAGATGGTTCGGACTCCACCAACGACCTTCGTTTTCAAAAGGATATCCCTCGGCTGTCCGAGTTTAGGAAGAACCTTGTCTGCTGTCGTACCAAGAGCGATCTCAGTTAAGTCCGGATGCGCAGCGTTCGTTGTCGGCGTCTTAATGTTCGTCGCGGGCGAAACGGCTGTGTCCGGCGCTCCCTGCATACGCAGGAGAAAGTTCAGGGTGTCGATGATGTCACCGTCGTTCGAATTATGCAGTTCAAAGTTGATTACCGGAGGATCGGCAGCAAGATGCAAGCGCTTTAACTGCTCCGAATCAGGATACACCTGATACTTGCCAGGAGTAAGTCCGATGTTGTAGAATTCACCTGTTTCATAACTCATGAAGTCATCTGGCATCTTAATTTCTTCACGATCGCCAGTAAGACTCTTCACCCTGAGCTTGATTCCGCCCTGTGCCTCAGGCCCACCTTTCCCAACAAGTCGTACGTAACCGCTGATCTGTCCCGAAACGGTAATCGGAATATTCACCTCATTAAAGCTATTCGCATCGACCGTTACGCTGCAGGTTTGGTACTTTGGGATCCACGCAAGGTTTTCGACGCCATCCGTGGAATTCCTCAGGATGTAGGTATAGTAGGGATCCAGATCCATCACGCGTATGATGCCGTTGTCCTGTCTTATGACACGCCCAGCATTGATCCGAACTTTAAAATTTTTGACAATGGGCTCATCGCGCTGATAAATTCCATCATTGTTCAAGTCAAGGAACGGCCGAACAATGATCCCAGCTCGCTCGACAAAGTTTCGGTTCGAAAGGACAACTTCGTTGCTCGATCCATCAAAAATGATCGAGCCTTGAGATAATGAGCCAACCGAATTAGTACCACCATTTGTACCGCCATAGGTTCCGACTTGCGCCCAGGGCAGCGTGTAGCTGAGATTCAGCGAGGCGCTGATGCTCTTGCTGATGAGATCATCGCGAAGAAAGAGCCCGATCCGGCCTGCTGTACCAAAGTTACGCTGGAAGGAAGCACCGACATGGGTAATTTGATGCAATCCGAAATCATATCCTGTTTCAGGATTGATCATAATATTGAAGGGGCCCAAAAGAAAGAACGCAATTCCCTCGCTCACCCCCTGACTGGCAAAGCTGAAATTCGTTCGAGTGAAGCCTGCCAGAGTTGTAAGTGTCAATGGGATAGAGAATAACTCTCCGCTTAATAATGCTTTCAGGTCTGAAGCGGCGGTACCATCATTTCCAGGGGCATCGGTTGCCAAAACTGAGAGTGCACCTGTAAGCGGTTCTATCGGAACGGAAATGTTTAAGCGTCGCTGGTCCCCTTTTTGCGTTAATCCAGAAAAGCGCTGATTCGCGAAAGGATGCTCGTAGAAGGCTTCGACAGAAAGACCACCCGACAGGAAGCTAAGGTTGCCATTCAATCCCGAGCCGCTGACCCATTGCCCATTGAGCAGAAGACCATTGATTACCTGAGTCGAAAAGGATGCGAACGGCGCAAACGGAGAGAAGCCCGGCTCCTTATAATACTTAAGACCCCCACCGACCGTAAGCAGGCTGCTGACTCCAACGTCGGCATTCAATTGAGCAATATTGTTCTTGAAATCAAGTGTATTCTTGTTCGTGCCATAGGTCAGAGAGTAGTCGACGCGTCCGGCCGGCAAGAATGTATAAGGAATGCGCACCTCCAAACTCTTCGTTCGAACTTCGCCATTCGGTCCATAGAACTTTAGCTTCGCGCTTGCAGCACCATAGCTCAAAGGAACGGCAAATGAGTAGTTGCCGGCCGGATCCGCCCTTACCGAATTTACCAGCGCTTCATTAACGTATAACTCGACGGTCCACCCTGGCTCTGTCACATCACGGATAGTATATTCAGCCAGAGCACTGGTAAATTGAATTGGTTTATTAGTGATCTGGAATCCGATGACCGAATCCGAAAGGGCGTTCGTTGCTGCAGAAGAGATCGTGCCAATCGTGGTTTGAGTGAGCCACTTGGAATCGGGAGTCGCATAATTCCAACGCCAGAGCGCTTCCTGTCCTATCGTATGCCAATCATGAGGTGCCTGAGGAGAGCCATTATAGTGGGCGTCAATGTCTCCACCAAATAAGTCACCACCAAAACCGATGAGATAATTCTCCGTGTGGGTGTTGTTCGATGCGTCGTGCGGATCACGAGTCATTAACGTTGTAACCGACCAATCGAGCACCCCAGCACTTACGAACGCCCGACGAAGGGGAAACCGCCGATCGACCTGCACATCACCTTCCGCCGCAGCGATGTTGCCCGCATTTTTTTTTCGGTTCGCCTCTGAGACGGCGGGCAGTTCACGGTCACAGAATAGTTTGATGTCGAGATTGTTAAAGTTGAACTGACAGTCAATCCCGAAGACCTGCATATAAATATCAGTTCGCAGGAAATCCCCAGCATTCGTAACGATGAGATCCTTCGGCGTTAAATTAACATGAGACTGGCCTTTACGAATGTCGTGCCCCTGCAAATCAATGACATAAGTCTCGGATTCATCAATGAAGAACCCTGAAATCGTTTTTCGATCTGCGGAGAGATCCGACTTTACCTTTACAAAATCGAGCACATCCATGATCGGGATGTAGACATCCTTATCAACAATAATCGCGGGAATCACACGATGACCAACTTTTCTTAAAGAGAGACTTACGCTGATCTCATCCGCGTTGGGAGGCAATTCGTAAGGATGGGGCGCGGGAACAATGATCACTTCTTTGAGTGCAGCACGAGTGCTACCTGCCCCAAAGAGGGGAGCCAACAAGAAGAGGATGGCCAAGGACCATCGAAGCTTGATGTGATGTGCCGCGATCGTCATGCGATCCCTGCAAATAATGCAGGACGATTAGTTTAGGCTGAGTTCTGCCGAAGCGAGTACCGATTCTTTGGTCGCCTCAGGTGAATAGGTCTGATATTCGACCACTAGCTTTCCGTTCGAGAGCGAAACCCCATCGGGCAGAAGCAGTGGAAGCGAAATATTTCTATGAGCATTCGGCATTAAGACCGCCACACCCTTTATAACACCTATGATCGTCTCTTCACCTTTCTTGTTAACAAACTTTGCAATGATCATCCCATAAAGTGACTGATTCCCCGAACGAAAGAGCTTACCACCGAGCATCGGGGCTTTCGTTGCCGAGTCGTAATGAACCTTCAATTCACCAAGCGAAGCGACTGCTGGCTTTGTGCCATTTCGCACGATAATTGGAATTGCGACTGCCATCGAGGTGGAAATGTTGAAATACATCGCCTTCAACGAGTCCGGAACGATCCTGCTGATTTCTTTTGGACGAGGTATAGAGCGAAAAAGGAGATGACTACGATATTCTCCGATCGGAAGATCCGAAGGTTTTAGTAGTTGTAAGCGGATCGTCTGCGATTGACCCGGGCCAAGCGTCACTTTTTTCGGGAAGAACCTGATAAGCTTGTCAGCGTACATTCCATGAGGATCGAGGTGCGCAGAGTCGATTTGGACGGTAGCACCATTCGTGTCCATCTCCGACTGGATCATGCTTACCTGATAGGTCGCTGTATCGGTCCCGTTGTTAATCAGAACAACCATGTCATTGCGTTGCTGTCCTTCAAAGACAACGCGCTTTGGGTTGACGATGAGCGGATTAGCCTTCTGCGTTCGAAAATTCTGCGCCTGTGCAGAACACGTCTCTGTATTGAGCATGAGCGCAACAAGCAGAGAAGCGATTACCGCTAACTGGTACATGAGCGAATGGAGACGTTGCATACGTGGCTGATTTAGTAATGGTAACACTCTGCTTTTTTCAACGTTAAGTTGTCAACAAACAAAAAATCAATGGCTCAAGAACTTCTATACCTGGGCTCCAGGCTCACAAATTAATTATAAATCGTTGTCAGAAAATTGGTACCTGAATAAGGACCGTTTGCCTGAGTGGCACCAATGTTAAGCGTTGCTCCAACCTGGATCGTCTCTTTTCCATTGGTAAGAACACCCGTTCCAGTCTTGGTAAAATGATCGAGGGTCATTGTTTGCGTCCCCCCGGCAACTGTCAGAGTAATCGAACTTGGAAAGAGGATCGAGTACGAAGCTGCGGTATCGCCAGTGATCTCGAATGAAGCTGGGTGAGGATCGGAAGCCGCCGTGTTGAATAATACAACGCCGCCGCTTGCGCTCCTCGTGCCAGAAGTTGTGATCGTAACTGATCCTGAACCGGAGCCTGTAAAGAACTCACCGAAATTCCAGTCGGCCAACTGGTTCATTGTGATCGCCGTCTTTGGCGTTGTCTGCGCTCTCGTCCCGGTAGCAGATAGCATTGCTGCCAACGCAACACAACCGAGAGACACTGGACCGCAAAAACGTCTAAAGCTTTTCATAGTCGTATCAGAGCATCTATCGATTTAGAAGACATTCACTGATTTTAGAAGACATTCACCTTGGTGCACTGGTCTCTTGCCGACAGATTGGAGGCGGGTGCTGCTCAATCAGCATTGATCGTCCAGATGCGGCGAGAAAGCACTCGCCACTGTCATCGTGAACAGGCCTCGAACCGGTCACCTGGCTCTCTGGCTGCAAGGTCAGTGTGGCACCAGCATTGATTCTTCCAGCTGCACGCGCAC
>JABDDM010000011.1:45058-48606 GCA_013287605.1 Ignavibacteria bacterium
ATCCTCCGCAGAGATTGGCATCGGCGGCGACCGCACTCCGAGTGCAATCGCCGCCACGCCAATGACTACGCGAACTGTTTAATTGTCCGTTTCACAACCGAAAGGTTGGGAAAAGATCAATAAGCAACAGTCATTGTAACGGTGCCAGAATGCAAACCGATAGACGCTGTCGGGAGAGCGAATAACGTTGCACCAACATCGATGTCCTGCGATCCAGAGGCTGGGAAATTAGCAACGTGTGCTACACCAGATCCAGAACCGTAAGCACCAGGACCGTTAACTGTGAAGAGACCGATCGATACACCTGTGCCGGAGATGGTACCCGTCACGCTCGTGGTGTATTGGAGTGTCGGCTCGCCCTTTGCCTGGAAACGTGCTTCTTCCGGACCGTCGCCGTCGTTAGCAAGGTTCAAAGCATTGATCGGCTGGAGACCAGCATACGTGATCGTTCCGCCCTGTCCTGCGTTCGATGACTTGTCAGGAGCAATGGTAGCGGTTCCACCGTTTGCGCCGTTCACGCAGAATGCACCGAAGTTCATCTCTTCAGTTGCTGTAACCGAGATAGGAGTGATAACGCGTGCCCAAACTGTTGTCGTCGCACTGGCACTTGAGCAGCTTGAACAGCCACCAAGAATGCGCGTGATGTTGTCAGTCTGATCATTCTGCGCGAGAGCATTGCTCGTGAATGCACCAAGTGCAAGCACTGCAAGGCCGAGTTTAATGGAGTTTCTCATAGGTGATAGATTCGATTTTTCTATAGGAAGTGATGTCAGTCCGTCCTATAGAATAGGACGTCCAACGGTGAACTAGGAACACTCTCAAGAATACAGCTCCTCGCTGGCAGGTGAAGGCCGCGAAGTTGCCGAATCAGTTTTCGATCATTTGCGCCTCTAAGGCGTCAAGATGTTACGGAATCGAAGTTGCTGAAATTCCTCGGAGAAAGAATTTCGTTTCAACTCACTGAACTGTGAAATAACTAACTTGCGAGAGAGAGAGAAAAGGTTAGAAGTCCTTATCTGGTCTCGTCTATTTTCGACTTCGTCCACTCAGACGGGAGTCGAGCCCCTGCACCGCTTCCGGTGCTCAGCTGGAAGTAAGGGTTACCAATATATCCGAAATACTTTCGAACTTCAGTATCAGACCTTTCACTTTCCAACTTTCTTATTTCAAATTCGATCTTCACACTGCGAGTGAACTCAAGAATTTGAGCCTCGCCTGTCGCGAGGAATACGAATATAATTCGTTAGAAACGCATTGTCAAGCAGCTCATTATCCCTGCTTTCGCGCCAGATCATGAGATGTTCCAAATCTACACAATACTAGTGCGCATCGGAGCGAACTGAGTCATAATCGACCACAATGAAGGCCGTCAAGTACTGAAACGGGACAAGTAAAAGATTTCCCTTTTTTCTTTATTTGCATGATTAAAAACAGGATAACACCAAATATATCATATAATCACCACCTAATCTTAGTCCCGAAATCCTCAAATCAATGCTTCATTCCTTCTCTTAGATCGACCTAGACTTGCCTTCATAAGCTCGTTTCCCCGCGAGGAGACCAAATCTTTGTAAATTCGTGTAATTAACATACATTTTCCACTCAAATCCGAGAGGATCTATAGTGCGATACCGCTGGCGATTTCCATCTATGCAGATGGAAGATATCGAAGCAGTTCGCGGGTTACAACAGTCGATTAATGTTCCAGAGAGTATAGCATCGGTTCTTGTAGGTAGAGGGATCAAGACATTCGAGGATGCGCGCGATTTTTTTCGCCCATCCATTGAACGGTTACATGATCCGTACTTACTCCATGATATGGACCGCGCCGTCGAACGCATTACGCTCGCGATCAATCGTCGTGAGCAGATTGCGATCTATGGTGACTACGATGTTGATGGAACGACGAGTACAGCGATGCTTACGCTGTTCCTCGAATCGATCGGCGCCTGCGTCTCGTTTCACACCCCCGACCGATTCACGGAAGGCTATGGCCTTTCGATCTCCGGGTTAGACCGCTGCCTCAATCATCCCGATGGCAAGCCTGGGCTCATTATCAGCATTGATTGCGGTATCACCGCAGTCGACGCTGTGGCCTATGCGCGCTCCCACGGAGCTGACGTAATCATCTGCGACCACCACGAGCCCGCTGATGTGCTACCCGAAGCGTATGCGATCCTCAACCCGATCAAACCAGGCTGCGGATACCCAAACAAAAGCCTGTGCGGCTGCGGTGTCGGCTTCAAACTCGTGCAAGCACTCTCCGGGACATTTGGAATACCTGAAGCCGCAGCAGAGTATCTCGATTTTGTTGCGCTTGCGAGTTCGGCTGACATTGTTTCGCTGAAAGGTGAAAATCGAATTATGACCTCACGGGGTCTCGCGATTCTCAATGAGAATCCAAGGCCTGGCTTACGCGCACTTATTGACGCAGCCCGCATTAAGCATGGAAGGCTTGGAACGAACCAGATCGTCTTCGGTCTTGCCCCGAGGATCAATGCTGCTGGTCGTTTAGGTGATGGTGGCCGAGCCGTTCGTCTTATGTGTGCCAAGACCGATCAGGAAGCGCTTGAGGCTGCGAGTGAACTGGAGCTGGCCAACAGCGACCGTCGAAAAATCGACGAAGGCGCGTTCCTGGAAGCCTGCGTGATGGTTGATGCCATGCTCGACAGGACTGCTGACAGGATCATTGTGCTTCACCATCCAGACTGGCACGCGGGTGTGATCGGGATTGTAGCCAGCCGGCTCGTAGAGCGGTATCACCTGCCAGTGATCCTGATGACCACGATCGACGGAATTGCCAAGGGCAGTGCACGATCGATCCCTGGATTTGATATCCATTCGGCGCTCAAACGCTGCGAAGCACTCTTGATCACATTCGGTGGCCACAAATACGCTGCCGGAGTGAGCATCCAGACGGATCGCGTTTCAGAATTCCGCACCTCAGTCAATATTGTAGCGCTGGAAATGGTAAGTGATGCGATGCTCGAGCCTGAGATCGACATTTCGGCGCTGATCGAACTGAACGATCTTACACCCAAGCTCTTTGCGATTGTCAGGCAGTTTTCACCATTCGGTCCTGACAACACGCGCCCATTCTTTTACGCGCACCATGTCGAAATCGTAGGCACACCTCGGATCGTTGGTCGCGGCACTTCTCACTTGAAATTTCAGGTGCGTTCTTCACTGCCTCTGAAGCCGGATCCCGAACTCGTGCGGGCTTCTCCGAACGTGCGTCCCTTTACGTTAGGTGGAGGGACAATTGAAGCGATCGGCTTTGGCTTGGGAGATAGGATTAACGAACTCTTAGACGAATCGGGCAGGTCGCGTCAAAATTTGGAAATGGTCTTTGCTCTTGAGGAAAACGAATACATGGGCAAGATCAACCCCCAGCTTGTTGTGCGCGATTTCAAGTGAGCCCGCTTCTCATTTCTGAATCTGATAATTACTGATTGTAGATTGTCGGCCTATGTCCGGTCATTCCAAATGGTCACAGATCAAGCGTAAGAAGGCAATTACCGACGGAAGGCGTGGTAAGATGTTCACGC
>JABDDM010000012.1 GCA_013287605.1 Ignavibacteria bacterium
GGTATAGATCCCACCGCGAAAATTCTGCATCGTGATAAAGTACGCGGCAAGTTGGCCATCGCCAGTCAGGACATAGCCTGCGAGTGCCGTAACGTTGCTCAATGTGCCCGTCTTGCCATGTGCATTGAATTGCGCAGGTGAACCGATCATGCGGTTACGAAGGGTGCCGTCGTAGCCGGCGATCGAGAGCGTCCGTGTAAAGAGATCAAACATTCCCTGATCCCAGATTCCCTTGAGAAGATCGATTACTGTATTCGCAGTTACCCGGTTTGCATGGGAAAGTCCGGACCCATCAATAAATGTGCAGTAGCTGCCTTCGGTGTTGCATACTTGCAAAAACGAGCGCATAAGTTTGCGTGCTCGGTCATCAGGGGCATTTGCCGCGACGGATGCGATCGTGGAAAGCTTGCGAAACATGCTCTCGGCAAGGTAATTATCCGAGCGCTTGTTCATTTGCATGAGCAGGTCCATCAGCTTTGTCTCTTTCTCAGCAAGCGTCTTTTGCGTGCCGACCTCTGTAATTTTCTCAGACTTCGCCTGACCAGTCACACGCACGCCATGCAATCCGAGACGATACTTAAGTATCGCCGCCATCGCCAGCGGCACATTCTTGATCGCAAAGCTGTAGCTTCGCGCGCTTCGAGCAGGGATGAGCCCGCTCACGGTAATCACCTGATTTTCATCTGTTGGTGTTCCGGAAGAACTCACATGCAGCGTATTTGTCGAACGAGAGCGGAGATAAACCGTGCGCCAGCGGCGATGCACCCTCACGCGTTTACGCAGGCGGACTGCAGGCGCGCTGGTTCGGCCTCGATTTATAACAGTGATCTGCTGGATCGGCGGCGATACTCGCACGCTCACTCCTGATCCCTTGCGAGAACCGGCGGTAACGGTAACTGTTACAACATTTCGGTCGATAGAGAAATTGGGATACGCAGAAAGAGCGCCTGGATCGGTCTGTGCATCCTCGCCGGCAGCGTCAGCTGCATCGCTCGAATCTGCCGCAGCCATGGTGTCGGCAATCGCCACTTTCATTTGACCGGTCGGCGGAATCTCGGAAGCTAACGGTAACTGTTTCACACTTACCTGCACGCCATTCTCTGAAACGGTCAGCACGCCTGAATCGAAGTTGGTATCCTTTGTCAACAGAGGCTGTGACTCATGGTCGGCAAAATATTTCTTGGCTTCGGGTGTTAGGGCATCTTCACCTGAGAGATCACTTACGACGTTCCCATTGATCTGCGTAATGCCTTGTGCACGAAGTTGGTCGGCGAGCTGGTCGAGATCGGCTGACCGGAACGTCGGGTCACCGCTCGGCCGCAAAACGAGGTCACCATTTATAACCGAACCCGTTTGTACCGCCTTTTCTCCCAGATCAACTTTCGTAGTAAATGAGTATTTCGAACCGAGAGCCCACAATGTGGAAGAAGAGGTAAACAACTTCTCAGTTGATGCAGGCAAAACATTCAGTCCAGGATTTTTCGCAAAGATGTTATGGAGCGAACCGTCAGGCTGGAAGAAGACCACGCGCACGCTGGTGGTCGCCCGATCATACGAGCGGCCGCTGACGATCGCTTCGAGCTGTGCCCTCAAATTATTTAACGCAGTTCCGGTATCACCCTGCCAGCCGGTGAAGGATACCTTCATCGGGAACATGTTCGTATCCCCTGCCGGAAGCTGATAACCGCCACGCCACGCAAGCTTGCGCACTTCGCTGCTGGTCGGACCAGAGTGAAGCAGGGCGATTAAGGCAAACGAAACAGTGATCGAAGAAAAAATGCGAATTCGTGTATTGAAAAACACTGACTAGTAGTAATGCGGTCTGTTTATGCCTTTAGGGTCTCTCTGACAAATCCTTCGACTGATGCAAGTGCTTCGGCTAAGCGATCTGGATCCTTCCCACCTGCCTGAGCAAGTTGCGGACGTCCACCGCCTTTGCCTCCAACGATCTCTGCGACAGAACCGATGAGCTTGCCGGCCTGAAGCTTCTTGTCCCTGATAAGATCGTCGGTGACTATTGAAACCAACGATACTTTATCGTCTGCAAGTTTCGCGCCGACAACCGCAACCGCCGAATCCTTCAATTCTTCTCGAAGCATCTCAGCCAACGCCTTCAATTCTTCACTATCTGTAACCTTAAGCTCTGCTGTCTGGATTCGCACTTTCGATCCATTTAATGGTCGCGCTGAAGCGGCAAGTGCTTTCATCTCATCGCGACGTTGACCGAGTTTGAGCTTTGCAATCTCTTTCTCAAGCTTACGCTTTTCGTCCTGAAGCTGTTCGAATTCGCGACTGACTTCGTTCAGTTTTGACTCCTGTTCGAGCAGCCATTGCTCGACACCTTTACCAGTCACAGCCTCCACACGTCGAATGCCGCTCGCGATGCTGGCTTCGCTGGTGAACTTGAATAAACCGATCTCGGACGTTGAATGAACATGCACTCCTCCGCAGAATTCGCGGGAGAATGGTCCGAAATCGACCACGTTTACTTTCGCACCGTACTTGTCTCCAAAGAACATGAGCGCTCCCATTTTCTTCGCTTCATCGAAGGGGATATTTCGATGATGAATGAGCTTGATTGACTCGCGAATCTTCTCATTGACAAGGGATTCTATCTCGCGAAGTTCTTCCGGAGTTACTTTCGAGTAATGAGCAAAATCAAAGCGAAGATGGTCGTTCGTCACGAGCGAACCCGATTGGTGCACGTGATCTCCCAGCACTTTACGTAGCGCGGCATGCATCAAATGGGTTGCGGAGTGATTCCGAATGATGTCTTTTCTTCGCTCGCGATTGACCGCGGCGTGAGCCAGCATTCCAGGCTCGACCGAAACTTCTTCCGAAGCAAGCACATGTGCAATGGCAGTGCCAACTTTGCGGACATCTTTGACCTCGAATTGCTGGCCTTCGATCGTCATCATCCCTGTATCCGAGATCTGTCCGCCCGACTCCGCATAGAACGGTGTTCTGTCAAGCACGATCATATTCCCTTCGACGATAAGCGCCCGGCCAGTGTCGTCGGTTGTGTCATATCCAGTAAAGGTTGATTGTACGTCGTTAAGCTCGCTGACGACCTGCACGACCTGCTTCTTTGAAGTGTGAACGCGCAGGCTTCGATCTTTCTGCTCCTGAAGCAATTCGTAAAAGCGCTCCATCTCCACCTCAACCCCACGCTCGCGTGCAAGCACCTCGGTCAGATCGATCGGAAAACCGAACGTGTCATAAAGTTTGAAAGCGGATTCACCGGCAATAAATGGCGACTCCGATTCTTCGGCACTGAGCGCAATCTCTTCGAAGAGTGCCAAACCGCGATCGAGCGTAACATTAAAGCTCTCTTCTTCAGCTTTGATCACGCGCTGGACATGTTCGAGTCGTTCGATCACCTCGGGGAAGACCTTACCCATTTTCTGCGCGACCACACTTGCGAGCTCATAGAGAAATGGCTCACGAAAATTCAGCTTGCGGCCATAACGTGCCGCTCTTCGCAATACGCGACGCATCACATAGCCCCGTCCTTCATTGCTCGGAATTGCTCCGTCTGCGATCGCATGGCTCAGCGTCCGAATATGGTCGGCAATCACGCGCATCGCGATGCTCGTCTCTTCGTTCGCGCCATAGGGAATTCCACTTTTATCCGAGAGCCAACTTAGATATGGCTCGAAGACATCCGTGTCATAGTTCGAATGCTTGCCCTGAATTACCGCACAAACACGTTCGAAGCCCATCCCGGTATCGACATGCCTCATCGGAAGATCTTCGAGCGTTCCGCCAAGTGCACGGTTGTACTGTATAAATACCAGATTCCAAATCTCGATCACGAGCGGTGAGCCGACATTCACCAATGGGCCGCCGGATTTATCAGGTGTGTTGTCGTAATGAATCTCGGAGCATGGGCCGCACGGACCAGTCTCGCCCATCTCCCAAAAGTTATCCTTTGCTCCATGCTTTTGAATGTGCGTTGGATCAATGTTGGTAACAGTTCGCCAAAGCTCTGCGGACTCATCGTCCTCTACAAAAACCGTAGCATAGAGTCGAGATGGATCGAGCTTCCATACTTTCGTCAAGAGCTCCCATGCCCAACCGATCGCTTCTTTCTTGTAGTAATCGCCGAACGACCAATTGCCGAGCATCTCGAAGAGGGTATGATGATAGGTATCAAGTCCAACTTCTTCGAGGTCATTGTGTTTGCCCGAAACGCGAATACATTTTTGCGTATCCGCGGCCCGCGTGTAGGGCCGCGTGCCCTCGCCAAGAAAGACATCCTTGAACTGATTCATCCCGGCGTTCGTGAAGAGCAACGTCTTGTCGCCGTGCGGAATTGTTGGTGCGCTCGGTACGATCGTGTGGCCCCTCTCGCGGAAAAACTCAAGAAAACTTTGACGCAATTCGTCGGATGTCATCAGGTCGTCGGTGGTGAATAAGTGATAGGAACGTCATAAAAACACGAATGCGCTGAAACTGTTCAGCGCATTCATTTCGACATTTCTCGTTTTAGCGGCTGATCAGGTCAGGACTTGGGTGTGTAATGCGATCTCTTCGAGGACCGAGCTGACACGCAAGCATGCGAAGAGCTCGCCTTCAAATACCATCGCTTTTCCCTGTGTGTGGACTTCAAGCGCAATCCCCTCTGCGCGATCACCGGAGCAACCAGTCGCTTTGATTACCTGGGTGATGACTTCATCAAAGGTGTGATGATCGTCATTGTAGAGTAGCACGCGAGAGAGCACATCGATCAGGGTCAATGTCTCATCGCCATACTCATATTCGGTGCTTGTGCCGGCACGAATACTGGACGAACCAGCATTCAACGGCCACAAGGCTTGTGCAAGGTCGAAACTCATACAATTGTCAAGAACAGCAAACAGCAAGGCGACTCAAAGCCGCAGCGCCTAACCGATAGACACTGTACGGGGGCTTCAATTACAGACCGCTAATATAAAGCGATTTTCGCCAAAACCAACATCAAAAATGCATAATGAGAAAACCCCTAGCCTCTCGAAACCTCTATCGCCTCGATCCGGCGAACCTCAGGCGCCTCCTGAAGGACAGCCCGTTCGATGCCCGCTCGGAGGGTCATCATGCGCAACGCGCAGGTCTGGCAGGCACCGGTAAACTCTACCTCAACGATGCCTGTGTCGCCATCGACCGAAACAAGCTGAACCCCGCCACCGTCGATCATGAGGTAAGGCCGCACACGCTCCAAAGCCCGCTCGATGCGGACTTCAAGACCCTGCTCAACCAAAACGGTCTCCTCCATTATTATTAAACCCCAAAACCAGTGGAAGTTTCGCCAAAAACGGCCCAAACATCAACAGCGCCGAAGAACGGCGCTGTTTGGGTGAAAGTTCAAAAGTGTGAAATGAGCGTAAGTCTAGCTGGGCCGCTACCGCTGGATCACAAACTTGACTGACTTGCGCCCTACCCTCGCGACATAAACTCCCTGCGGCTGGCCTGTCATATCGATTGACTCGATTGATCGGGACGAGCTGCGAGCTTGGCGTCGAACCTCTCTTCCAAGTTCGTCGATGATTGTGATTTCGCCTCGAACGGACCCCAACCCACTAACGTAGATTTTCGCTGTTGAAGGGTTAGGAAAAGTGCTTAGAGTGAGGGGGATGGTCTCGCTTAAATGTACTTCTGCAAAGTCTCCGCCGCCATTTGTAGTTCTATAAACTCTGTGGTAGCCTGTGCAAATGAACCCGGTATCTAGATTCACAAACCACATCTGACCGATGGCTTCTCCGCCGGGCAAATCGGCCCGACGCTGCCAAGTCGCTCCGGCGTCCAGAGACCGAATGATCGTGCGATAAGTGGTGCGATAAGCTAGCACGTAGATAGTGCTATCACCAACCGTCGACCAAAACCATGGATAGAAATTAGGGATGAGATGCTTCCCTGCGAGCGTGTCAGCGGTTGTTTGAACTAAATCGCCTCCGCTCGTGAATAACCACCCCCAATGATTAATATACCTTCCATAGCCCACGTCCGTCGTAGACTTCCATGTTTTGCCTCCGTCATCAGTCCATTCCATCCGGATGATGCCCCCGTTCGTTAAGATATATCCGTGCATTCCGTCACGGAAGCCCACATCTGTGGCACCCACATAATCATTTTCGAGCGTACGAATAGTATCCCAGGTTTCACCCGCGTCAGTTGTTTTAAGTACGTACCCTACGTGAGGACTATTATATCCTTCGTCTACGGCGTAGCCAGTATCAGGAGTCGGGAAAGAAAATTGTTGAACACCTCCTGCAACACTCAATGAAGCGATTTTCCAACTGGCCCCTGCATCAGTGGTTTTTGCTATAAGCGAATGACCGTGCCCGTCTCCATCTAAATCATGCAGGCCCCCAACAAAGCCGACAGTCCTGCTAGTAAAAGTAGCACAATTAAGTGAGTAATCACCAAGGGTGAGCGGCTCCCACGTGTTGCCACAGTCGGTTGTGCGCCACGATGGACTAAAACTAAGATTGCAAACTATTCCAGTGTCTGTAGAACAGAATCCGATATCTACAAACCCTGCGTTCGAATCAGAAAAGACGATGTTCCATTGCGCTCGGCATGGCATTGAGTAGAGTGTCACGATACATACTATCCCGACAACCAGGAGAGGCATCGATGTCAGTTTTCTCAAGGGCATAAATGGATCTAGTCTCATTATTTACTCAGTACCATCTTCATCTCCCGACGCAATCCATTCGTTGATAGACACGCAGTATAGATCCCACTCTGCAGATTGCTCGCATCAAACTTCACGCTGTGCGGACCTACGTCCATCGCTTGATTCACCAGTGTTTGAATGCGCCTCCCAAGCATATCAAACACTTCAAGTATCACAACGCCTCGCGCAGAGAGAACAAAAATGATCTCAGTCGAAGGGTTGAACGGGTTGGGATAATTCTGAGCTAATGTAAACGTCGTCGGTTGGTGAAGCCCAGGGACACTCGACGTAATCATCTCAGACAAAGGCCGTCGCCATACGCCGAGGCCAGCAATTCCTGCAAAGAGATTCGCACCGCTGGCAGCAAGGGAATTGACAAAGTATGGCCTTACCAAGCCGGTATTAACAGCAGTCCAGGTTGTGCCACTGTTGGTTGAGAGGATAACGCCACCAGTTGTAGCGGCAAAGAGATTTGTCCCACTCATCGCAAAGTCATAGATAGTCGAACCCATCAAGCCCGTGTGCTTCCAGCTTTTTCCGTTATTTGTTGAACGAAAAACGCCATTTAAGTAGGTCCCAGCAAACAGATTCGTGCCGCTCACTGAAAGGGCGTAGATATAGTAGGGCTTTGGCAAGCCGGTATTGATTGCCGTCCAGCTCATGCCGTTGCTGTTCGAGAGAAAGACGCCACTGTCACTCGTTCCTGCAAGGAGCGTAGCACCGCTCGTTGCGAGTTTAGTGACATAGCCGTCCGTCAGGCCAGCATCAGCTGCTGCCCCGCTTGTGCCGTTATTACTCGAGCGAAAAACACCAGAGCCGGTCCCTGCAAATAGCATCGGCGATGATGTGTCGGTGTCGCTCACTGCAAGAGCAAAAACATATGCGCCCGGCAAGTTGGTCGAAGACCAATTTGTGCCATTATTAGTTGAGAGAAAAACCCCGCCGTAGCCGGTTCCTGCAAAAAGATTTGTGCCGCCTATTGCGAGGGCAGTAACCTCAGTGTTCGTGAGGCCGGTATCGGCCGCGGCCCAGCTTGTGCCGTTATTGCTCGAGAAAAAAACTCCATTCTCAAAGGACCCAGCAAAGAGATTCGTGCCACTCACTACGAGGGATGTAGTCTTAATGTTGGTCAAGCCGTTATTGACCGCGGTCCAGTTTGAGCCATTGTTGGTGGAGAGAAAAACGCCGTGGAGAGTATATGCGAACAGATTCGTGTCGCTCACTGAAAGCATAGTGACAAAAGGGTACCTCAAGCCAGCAGCGGTCCAGTTTGTACCGTTATCCGTCGAGAGAAAGACGCCTCCGGGCCAGGTCCCTGCAAAGAGATTCGTGCCGCTCACCGCAATGGATCTGATGTCAGTGTTTGTCAAGCCGTTGTTGACCGCTATCCAACTCACACCGTTGTCGTGTGATATAAAGACGCCGTCGTCAGTTCCAAAGTTGCTAGTCCCAGCAAACAGGTTCCAGCCAATCTTAGCAACAGTTCGGACAGTAGCGTTCGTCAAATTGTAGGCTGCGGTCCAGCTTGTTCCATTGTCCTTTGAGCGAAAGACGCCCCCGCCGGATGTCCCAGCGAATAGATTTGCGCCATCTACGAAAAGGACATTAACATAGGGACACGTCAAGCCGGTATTGACAGGTGTCCAGCTTGTGCCGTCATTGGTCGAGAGAAAAACGCCTACGTAGGTTCCCGCAAAGAGATTACTGCCGTTCGCCGCGATGGAATAGACATAAGTCAGGGGTAGGCCGACATTGACGAGAGACCAGCTTACGCCTTTGTTGGTTGAGCGATAGACGCCACGTCCGCCAACGTCGTCGCCACATCCTGCAAATAGATTTGTGCCGCTGACAGCAAGTGCGAATACGGTGATGCCCGTCAAGCCTGCTGCCGTCCAACTCGTACCGTTGTTAGTCGAGAGAAACACACCGCCTAGTGAACTCCCTCCTACAAAGAGATTTTGGCCGCTTACAGCAGAACATGAAACGACGCCACCGGAAGGCCCATTGGTTTGAACCCACTGCGCGGTAGCGAACATTGGCGTGTAAAGGAGCACTGCGATCAAGAGGAGGAAGAGAGGAATGAGTTTCATCGCGTTGAGTTAAACTGCCGTGAGACGGGAAACACTAAGACACCCCACATCGATAAAGGTAACGATTTGCGGCGGACAAGAAGAGTTTGATCTTCAATTTGCCAGCTCTGCCAGCCAGATCGAACTCAGTGCCTCACAACAAGCGGCATCTCTACCGTCCCGCTCTCGCTTCGAACCACACAGAAATAAACCCCATCCGGCACGCGCGAGGCGTTCCATTCATAGGAATGTAAAGCAAGCCAGCTTGTCTCTCAGTGTATTAATTTCAAATTCGACGACACAACGCCCTCAGGCGATATGAGTCTGAGAAAGTATGAGCCACTTGGCAATTTAGAAATCGAAAGGCGAAGTTTGTTCGTCCCAGATTCGTACGTGCTCTCACGATCGATTACAGCATTGCCAAATTCGTTTGTCAGTATAACCCTAATGTTTTGAGCGTTGGAAAGCGAGAACGAAAGAGTGTAATCCCCGCTGCTCGGATTGGGGCTGATCAACAGGTTTGTGATCGGAGATTGGATAGCAGGTGTCGAATTTTTTGACGTTGTTTTTGGCGACGGAAATGGCGGATAACCAACTTCATCTGCCCAGGTAGATATCCAGTTGTTGCGATTGCGAGGCAGGTTGTGATCGATTGGGAAGTATTCACTCCACACATAAGATCCATTGGAGGCCAGATTGCTGATCGTCTCCACCTTAAGGTAGTAGCTGTGATTGCTGATGGCTCCTGTTAAAGGCACCTTCGTCCTGAGCGAGTATGAACAGGGAAAATTTTGATATTTCATCACCCCTTCAGCATTAAGGAAGCACTTCAGCGTGTCGAGTCTGGCTATGAGTTCGGACGACTCAGCATCGATCAGTTCAAGCACGTAAAGGATTGATGAATTTGCGTCGAAGGTACCGACATCCGGAACTCTGCCATCATACGACATTCGTCCGCGGTTATCGTCAAAAGATGCAAATCGATCAAACAATATGGTGTCTGCACCCGTCGATGTAAAAATCTCCGTTCTAAAAAACGACGTTGAATACGAGCTTTGAGGACAGGGAAAGTGTAAAAAACGAAGTGAGTCCGCTTGCGTGAGTCCAACTGAACCTATTTCGTATCGGACCAGGGTTGAATCATTTAGATAATCGAATCGGAGTCGAGCTTGCACCGTATCCGATTGGGCCATGGCATGGTCGGCACAAATCGATTGGAGACAAATAAGTAAGAAGAGGGCGGTGAACTTGAATGCTGTAGCTCGTTTGACATTCATTGGCGGACCTCCGATCTATTAGTGTTTCTCGATACTCACACTGAAAAAATTGGACACATAAATAATTGGCTGGCTGTGGGTAGGGTTCCGGATTTAGCCTTGGGTTTCGGGAACCTTCATGCAGTTGTTTTATGTTTCTTATATTGCCTGATTATTCCCGTGTTTATAGCCCGCAGTCGCTTCCCTTGTCGACGGGGAACACAGTCCTTACCGGACCCGGATTCCAAGATGCGCCGCAGCCTCCTTTTTCATACGCGAGCTAAAGCTCACGCTACACCGATTCTGCCTTTCTCCGGCATTCCATGGATTCCCGCCTGCGCGGGAATGACAATGACTCGGGACTTAGTGCGCGAAGCGCAGAAGAATAACGCACCTGTCATTCCTGCGAATGCGGGAATCGAGGGGCAAGTATGAGGTATGAATTATGAAGTATGACTTTCGCATAGTTTTCTATACGAAGGAGAATTATGAATAAAGTTTGCACACACGCAAGCTTGAAAAACGCTGATTGGTGTTTTCAGACCGGAATCGAGGGTTGGGAGTTGGATTATGAATAACGCATTTACACGCGCAACACATTGAGTCCTTTTTGACGCAAGCTAAAGCTTACGCTACATTGGGTGTGCACAGCCTCAAAATTCTTCAGATCGTCAGGGAGATTTCGACTGGCTTTGTCTGCGGCATGAGGTCGCGGATGCTTATTTGTTGGGCGAGTGCTCCGGCGATGGTTGCGAAGGCTTTGCCTGCGGGACTTTCCGGATGCGAGATCACGATCGGACTTCCGGCATCGCCGCCTTCACGAATTGAGGTCTGGATCGGTAATTCACCCAAGAACGGGACGCCAAATTCTGCTGCCGCTTTGCTTCCGCCGCCATGAGCGAAGATTTCTTCACGCGCGCCGCAGGTACGGCATTCGAAATAACTCATGTTCTCGACGATACCCAGTATTGGGACGTGCACCTTCTCGAACATCTTGATCCCCTTGCGCGCATCAGCGAGGGCGACATCCTGCGGAGTTGTTACGATGACTGCGCCGGTCAGCGGGACGGTCTGGACGAGTGTCAATTGAATATCACCAGTGCCCGGCGGAAGATCGAAGATGAGATAATCAAGTTCGCCCCAGACGACTTCGGTCATGAATTGTTTGAGCGCGCCGGAGGCCATTGGACCGCGCCAAACTACTGCCGTATCGGGCTCGACAAGAAAGCCGATCGACATGATCTTGACGCCTTCGCGGAGCACGGGGATCATCTTCGGCTTTCCATCGACTGCCATCGCTTCAGGCCGAGTGTTCTTGAGACCGAACATCATCGGAATGCTTGGTCCATAGATATCAGCATCGATGAGCCCAACCTTCGCGCCATCTTTGGCAAGCTGCACTGCGAGATTCGCAGCAACGGTGGACTTACCAACACCGCCTTTACCGGAGGCGACTGCAATCGTGTTCTTTACAAATGGAAGAATCGCTGAGCGAGCGCTATCATTGTGCTGCGCGACACGCGCCGTCATGCTGACCTTGACATTGCCTTTTCCAGCGATCGGTTCGACGGCATCGAGCGCAGCCTTCTGCAGACTGTCCTTCAACGGGCAAGAAGGCGTCGTCAACTCGAACGTAAATGATACGTTGTTCGACTTGATCGATAGATCTTTGATCATTCCGAGCGTGACGACATCCTGATGCAGATCAGGATCGATCACACTTCGAAGCGCCTGGAGAACCTCTGCTTCAGTCACTGTATTGCCGGATTTCGAGAACATTCCCATCTGAGCTCCTTCGCATTTCTTTTACTGCCGCGAAGAACGGAGAGCTCTGGGCGAAAGTTCGAAGACGCGCAGGAGGGCTATTCCCAGCCTGCATCACGGGCTTCGCCGCCGATATACGTACGGCGAATGAGATCCTCACGCATGGATGCAATTTGGTCCAGCAGATCCTCGATGATGGCTACACCGGAAAGATTGACGCCGAGTTCGTGGTGCAAACGAAGTGATCGCTCGACGATCGCGAGACCATGGCGGTCGAGTCGAAACTCGGGTTTAGTTGAGTCGATGGGACGTACGATCTCTTCATCAACGATCCGTTGCAATAATTCAACTGGAGCGCCGGTCATATTCGATATCTCTTCCAACGTGAAGTTCTCGCCTATCGCAGCATGCGGCTGCACATGAAGAAAAACAATGTTGTCTGTCATGTTAACCCCGAGGATCGAAAGTTGTGATCTGCCCTAGCTTTTTGTACAATTCCTTTTCTTCCGGTGACGGGTTATCTGGTACGCGAATGTCGACGATTGCGTAGAGATCACCGCGAGTGCCATCGGGGCGATAGAGTCCACGTCCGCGAAGCCTCAACTTGAGTCCGTTCTGAGCGCCGGGTGGGATCGTCAAGCGGACTTCGCCATCGAGCGTCTTGAATGGTACCTTCGCTCCGAGCACGGCTTCATCGGGGCGAACGCCGAGATCCTTATAGAGATCGTCGCCGCTCACATCGAATTCGGGATGCGGCTGATAGATGAGCGTGAGCACAAGGTCGCCGTTTGATGAAGAGCCTTGCTCGCCTTGTCCGGCAAGTTTGATCTGCTTGCCAGCGTAGGAATGCGGAGGAATGTTTACTTTGTATGTTTTTGTCGACCCGTCAGCCTTGCGAATGGTGAACTGCTTCGACCCACCATTCATCGCTTCCTCAAGTGTGATCGGAAGCTCCGCCTCGACATCCGCACCGCGAGTGCTGAAGCCCGGGCCACGCGCCCGAGTACGCGCTCTATTACCGGTCGCAGTGCTAAAGCCTGCACCGCTCGTACCAAAGAATTGCTGGAAGAACTCGGAGAAATCACCATCGAAGTCTCCACCGGAAGTGGTGTAACGGAATTCGCCAGGGCCTGTCGTTTGGTAGTTTGGCGGAGGTGTGAACTGTTGCCCTGTCTTCCAATTCGAACCGAATTGATCGTACTTTTTGCGCTTGTCTGCGTCGCTCAGAACTTCATAGGCTTCGTTGATCTTTTTGAATTTTTCCTCGGCGTCCTTATCTGTCGGATTTACATCGGGATGATGTTTACGCGCAAGCTTGCGGAAGGCTTTCTTGATCTCGTCTTCCGTTGCCGTGCGGCTTACGCCCAGCGTATCGTAATAATCCTGATATTGAACGGCCATAGTTTTTGGTGAGTCAGAAAAGTCGCGTTTTAGCGTAAATGAAAAACCTGTTTTCTTCAAGAATCAGTTCACTTTCAACTGCCGTAAAATTGATCCTCAGAAGCGTACAACTTGAACTCTACTTGTTCGATTTTCCGACACAGAGAAGTTTGGTTTAACAAGTTTGTCTTATCCGTTTTTTGTAGTTTGGATGCCGTTTCGCAGTTTCTGTTTTTTATGGTTGTAGCGATTTGGACTGGAACAGCGTTTGCCAGAATCGCGCGAATGAGAGGACTAGCGTTACCAGCATGTTCGGCTACTTCCAGAAAACATTTGCTGCACCGCAGGCTGCTAGCCCCACAATCCAGAAGATGTCGCCCAATTCCGCAGGTGCATCAACTAAACTTCTTTCAACATTCGGAAGGCTACGAAGCTGACACGCATAGACAAACAGAATCGATTCGCTCTTTACTGCGAGTCGCCTAACTTTTAAACATTTTTCTTGAATGAGTGAATTGCTTAAAGGCTCCGCTCATTCGATTTGCATGCCTTCGATTGAAATGCAACACGATTTGGAAACGGCACTTATTTCTCACGCGTACAGAGCGGATCGGAGACCAGGATAGCACGCGAGGGAATAGGCAGATACTCATCTGGCATCGGCGGATGGTCTTCACTAACATGGATCGTTCGCACTATCTGCCGGTATATGACCGGCAGGTACGTAGCATGATTGCCTGTTTCGAACCAATGAGGCGCCGGCGAGAACTGTGACCGGCACCTCAAATTTTTCTAAGCGCTGGGTCGAACGATGAACGCTACCAAGCATAGGCTTCTGGCGCTGCTCCGCCAGGTCCAGGGAAGATCTTATCTAGTGCCGACAGCGTCTCGTTCGATAGTGTGATCTCAAGAGCGCGAAGGATAGACTCGAGTTGCTGAACTGTTCGGGGTCCGACGATCGTCGCGGTTACCGCATCATTCTTTAGGACCCAGGCCATCGCAATATTCGCGGGCTCTTCACCGAGCGATTTACAGAGCGCTTCGAAGGCATCAACCTTCTGTTTGTTCTTCTCAAACATTTCCTTTGTCCGCGGTGTGTCGCGTCGGCCACCGGCTTCGCCAGACTTCGGCCTTCCGGCAAGTAGTCCTGCGGCTAGCGGACTCCAGGGAATCACGCCGATACCGTAAGCCTTGCAGGCTGGCAAGACTTCAAGTTCGACCGTCCGAGCGTTGAGGTTGTAGAGGCTCTGCTCGCTGATGAGCCCAAGATAATTGCGGCGCGTGGCTGCTTCCGAAGCTTGGGCGATGTGCCAACCCGCAAAATTGGATGACCCGTTATAGATGATCTTTCCCTGCGCTGCGAGAATTTCCATCGCTTGCCATACCTCGTCCCAGGTGACATCTCTCCAGATATGATGGAATTGATAGAGATCAAGGTGGTCGGTCTGCAGCCGCTTAAGACTAGCATCGCACTGCGCGCGTATCGCAAGCGCGGAGTACTTTTGTTCGTTCGGCGACTCCCCCATCTTGCCATAGAGTTTGGTCGCTATCACGACCTTTTCTCTTCGGCCTCCGCCCTGGGCAAACCAGCGACCGATGATCTTCTCCGTAATTCCTTCACTGAGCTGCCAACCATAGACATTGGCCGTATCAAAGAAATTGATCCCCAGTTCGAGTGCACGGTCCATGATCCGAAAACTTGTTTGCTCGTCGGTTTGCACACCAAAGTTCATGGTGCCAAGACACAATCGGCTTACTTCAAGCCCGGAACGTCCGAGATGTTTGTAGATCATTGTCATTGAGTAGTGTGTGAGAGAGTAAGTGAGGCAAAACTACAGCAATAAACAACGAAGTTCGCAGCGCTATCAACGACCGCGAACTTCGGACTATGAACTCCAAACCGAATTCAATCGGTGATGCTCATTCCATTGATGAACCCCATCATCTCGGGTTCAAGTTTGGTAAATGAGGTCTTCGGCGCCCCGCACATGATGATCACATGTCCCTTCTTCGTCTTGAAGATATATTGGACGTAGATATACGGTACATCTTTGATGTTGGCCTGGATCTGTGCGAAGAGCGCATCGTGATTATTCACGCTCTTGTATTCTTTGCGCAATAAAGAGACATCCGTCATACTTCCTTCCAGATCACTCATCACCGACTTGAGCACGTCGGCGGGCGCATCATCCGAGACATGATGAAAGATCAGCCCAAACGAATTTCCGGATTTATGCAGTAATGCAAAGTCCGCCTTTTCCGAGATCTGCTCTCGCGATTGCTCCCAAAGGCTTGTGTTGTATTTGAAGGCGTATGCTCCTTCCGTGCTCTTAAGTACGCTGGCCGAGCCGGAAGCAGAAGCAGCCGCATCATTGATCGAAGCACCATGAGTTCGAAGTGAATCAGGATTGACTTCCTTACCCGTGGCGTCGTAATCATGAACTTCTATCGTCTTGCCGGCATCATCGTATTTCCAGACGATACGTTGAATGCCGGATTTCAGATCGACAGGGCGATCCAATTTGTCGAAATAACTGACCTCGGTTTGATCCTCGTGATCGTTGAATTTGCGGCGCTCGATTGCGAAGCCTGCTTCGAGCATCATTGGCTTATCGTCAGCATCAAAGAAGCGGTCTTCGGCAATGTGTCCGTGACCATCGTAGACATAACGTTTGATCGCAAATCCTTCTGACTTATCAACGCCGAAGCTGCCATTTGCTTTCTTATAAGATTTCTCAACAAGATTTCCCTTCTCGTCGTACTTAAAGAATTCTTCGGCAGTCTCGTCATCATCGTCGATCAATTTCCCATCTTTGTCGTAGACGGCAAGATGGAGCAAGTGATTGGATTCATCAAACTGATATAATGACTTCGCAACACCCTCTGCGCGCAGCTTGCCCACATCTTCGAATTGCTGACGCTCCGTCATGTTGCCGTTGACATCGAAGACGTTCTTGGTAATGTGGACCAGCTTGCCGTTGTCATCATAGTACTTCATCTCGGTGCGATTGTCGCGGTCATCCCAAGCAATCTCCATCTTCGCAACGCCGTTTCGACCTAAAGGCAACTCGTCGGGTCCAAAGTTCTGGACTTCGATTACGTTATGACCATTGTTCCATTTCAACTTTTTGAAGGCGACACCATTGCCATCTGCAATCAATTGTCCTTCTTTGCCGAAGTAACGTTGCTCGATGACGCGCCCCTTGTCATCCAGCTTGTAACGCTCTTCGTAGATACCATCATTGTTTGCGATGCGGCCACCATCGGCATCCATCTTGAGTTCTTTTGTGATGAAGCCATTATCATCCAGCTCCCACTGATAACGTGCAATACCAGTCTGATCGGTAGTGGGATTTCCAAATTCATCATAAAGGAAGAGCGAACCACGGTGAGATTCTTTGTCCATCTTGAAGCGCTCATGGTTGAAGCCGCCATTACACGTCATTGACCGCCCGAACGTATTTAAGTAACTGCGCCGCTCGAATCCATCCTGGTATTCGACTTTGACCTGAGCAACACCGGTTCCGTTGTCAATGACTTGACGGCCCGCGCTCAGGTATTCAACAAGGACGATTCTGCCCTGCTTGTCATAGGTCACACGACAGCATCGCGCCTTTCCAGTCAGTTTGGCATCGACCGGATGCAAGCAAAGCAGTGCGTGGGTCTGATCGACTTCGACGGTCCAGAAGTACTTCACATTCTCTACCGCCCGAGCTTGAGAGGTAAGAAGTTCGAGCATCAGCACAAGAATGATGCTCCGTGAGAGAAGACGAAAACTGGTCATACGATTGGATTTTGAATCACGAAACTAGGCGATAACACGTGATGTGAACAGTAGAACGCGAGATGCTAGTGCGAATATAGTGCAGAGAAGCCCGAAGACAGCATTGGCAGCCAAAAGTTACATGAATAATTATTCTTCGTGAAAAAGCAAGAAATCATCCCCACCAACTGCAACAAACGGCGAGATGGAGGTTTATTATAGTGTACGTCTGTCACATCCTCACAAGGAGGAGACGAACTTAACCGATTAATTACATGGAAACGCTACTTCCAGCCCTCTTCTTCCTCATGGCCTTCGGTCCGATCATCGGCGCATTAGTTCTTGCTAGGAATCCGAAGCGTGTGATGCCTCTTCCCGTTCGAAACCGCGATAAGCAATAAGTCGTGGGGGCAGGCTCTGTCAGTCTCGAAGGATCGTAAATTCGACTCTTCGATTCTGCTGTCGGCCCTCATCGGTCGAATTCGATGCGATGGGTCGACTCTTGCCATAACCTTTGGCGCTAATCCGCGAAACGGGGACGCCGGCTTTGACCACATAATCTGCGACCGCTTCCGCTCTCGCTTTCGAAAGAGCAATGTTGGACTGGGTATTTCCAATGCTATCCGTATGGCCGCCGATCTCAATTACGACCTTCGGATTCGTTTGCATAAACTTGACGACGCGATCAAGTTCTTGATAGGAATCTGGCTTGAGATCGGCTTTCGCATACTCGAAAAAGATATTGTTCATCCGGACAATACTATTCCGCTCGATCGGCACAAGCCGGAGATCTCGATTGACTTCCTGGTACTCGGTCAGCGAAGAGGCATCAATATTTTCGGTGATCGGATAATAGCCTGAGGCCTCGGCATGAAACGCATATCGATCACCTGCCGGAAGCACGATTTTATAACCTCCGCTAACAGAATCGGAGGTAGCCGTTCCCAATTCATTTGAAGCTGTGAGGGAGCTGTATGTGATATTGGCTCCGATCGGCTGGTTCGTTTTGGTGTTGAGCACATGACCCGAGACGAGAATGACCGGCTTGGGCTTCATCGCCTTGGGGAGTGCAACTCTACAAATGTCTTCTTGCCCATACCCATCGTGATCTGTGACGAGGTAGGCATATTCACCTGACGCGGGAATTGTGTAATAGCCATCCCAACCTGGCGTGTTGATCGATGGCCCGAGATTCTCTGGTTTCGTCCAGTGCTGCCAGGTGCTGTCCACGCGCCTGGAGACAAAAATATCGCGGTCACCATAACCGCCGTGACCGTCGCTCGAAAAGTAAAGTGTCACGCCATCAGCGGCGAGGAAAGGTGTGCCCTCTGTTTCTGGGGTGTTGATTTCGTTGCCCAGATTAACCGGCTCCGACCAGATACCCTCCGCATTCAAATGCGATGCGTAGAGATCGCGCCCACCATACGAATCGTCACGTTGAACGCTCATGATGATTGTCTTCTGATCGTTCGACATTACCGCGCTTGTATGCGCGTCATTGTTGTAATAGTTGGTGATCTCGATTTTTTGTGGGAAGCTCCATCCAGTGCGAGTACGATGTGTATACGAGAAGCCTTCGCCGTGAGTGCCATCCGGACGGTAGACGTTCAATAACAACAGTGTATTTCCATCTGGAAGCACGCTTGCGACGATGTTATAGCCAGAATCATTGAGCGGAGCAGACATATGGATAGCTCGGGCCCATGAACCATCGGCATTCAAAGTAGAGTACCAGATATCCTGGTCAGAGGGCCCACCTATACTTTCGTCACTGCCTTGACGAACAAAATAAAGTGTTTTCCCATCGGGAGAGATCACGGGGCACAACTCTTCAGCGGCGGTATTGATCGACGGCCCGAGATTTTCGGGTTTCGCTGTCTCCGATTGTGCAACAACAAGGGTCGTCGAGCAAACTGATAGAGCGAATAAAACGCTTGCAGCAGCGAGTCTTCGGAACATTGTAAGCCTGGTCAAGAAAAGGATGAAATACCGAACGAAGATACCGACCGAGCGATCTCAATCGATCGCGATCTTTCGTACTGTGCGTTCGCCGGATGCAGCCACCTGAAGGAAATAGACACCTCGTGCTAAGCGTGAAACATTCAGTTGAGATCGATGCTCGCCTACACCATCCGAAGAGGTTCGCCAATGGTCAAGTTCCTTGCCCGCTTCATTGGTCAAGCGAAATTCAACATCAGCAGCGCGGAGCAACTTGTAGAGGACATCGATCTGCGTGTGAGGCGAAGCAACTGGGTTCGGGATGATTCGAAGATCTCCTAGAATGGATTGCTTCAAGTTCACATGAAGCATGAGACTATCGCCACAGAAAGGATTGATATTGATCAGAGCCGAATCCAACGAAGGCAAAGCGGTCAGCACACAACGCTTATAGTCCGGATCGTCATGATTGAGTGTCAGGTCTTGAAGTGTTACCGAACTTGAAAGAGCATCTCCAAGCGTGCAATAGAATGGAATACTGGCAACTGCATCCCCAGCCTTTATCGTGGACACATTGGTTCGAGAAAGATCGAGATCGAGATAACCGCTGCCAGCGGTTTGTGAGGCGATGTTCCAGCCATTTAAGCCAAGTCCTGTCTTCGATGTCAAGACGTTATCATCGAACAATAGACGAATATGGATATCCGAAAGATTGGTTGTATCAGGCACAAGATCGTGCATCACAAGTTCCACGTTCGTAACTGTGCCGACGTCCACCTTCCATGTATTTGCACCTGTCGTCGATTGCGGAATGAGCGTCGCGGTGCCTCGAACACCGGTAATGTGACCGTGCATTAGCACTGCATCCGCAGCCCGCCCCTCACGTGTACGCACCTGCAAGGTTGCCGAAGTATCACCAATAGCATCACTGGAGAATATGATCGGGAAATCTACTGTGTCGCCAGGCTTGAGCGTGAGAGGAAGTCTGATACTGCCAAGCTGAAATCGAGAAGCATTTCCAGCGGCATCAGCAATCCAGGCTGAATCGATCGTCAGCGTGCCGCACGTAAGATTTTGGTATCTGACGTGGCCGGAGTGGTTCGTGCACCGTTTTGCGACGAACAACGTGTCACGATATATCGCCTCGAGTCCGAGGCCGCTAGACTTATGGACAGATGCCTGAAGCACAATCGAAGTATCAAATCGGTCTCCTGAAAGCATCAGCCTTCCAACAGTACTTGAATCGGGCGCAGCATTTATGTGAAGATGAACAACAAGTGAATCTCCTGGAAGAAGTGAGACAGGCAGATTAGGCTCTGATGAAGTGCTGAACCAGTTGCTTCCCGTAACATTAAGTGTCTTGACGGAGAGCGTATCACATCGACCAAGATTTCTGAGCGTAATTATTGTGTCCTTTTCCGAACAAGGAGTGAAACTGGAATCGATGTAGCGGGCAATGCTCAGCGAGGCTTGACGTCGTGCTGATAAAACATATGCCTTCAAAACAAGATCGAGGGCTTGTTCGCTGCCACCTTTGTTTTTCAGTCGAAACTCGACAGAATCAAGATGGTCTCCCGCGCTCCCGGCATGGTTCGACGGATTCAGCTTGACATGTATCGGAACACTGTCACCAGGTGGCACCCAAATCGGTGGCTTTGGATCGAGGACAACATACGAAACATCGTTGGGTGCAATTACTTCGACGATCTGGGTTGAATCGCAGGACTCGTTCCGCACATATGCAATCGCATCCGAAAGTTCACATTGCGAGATCGTATCAAACTGTGTTTCCAATTCTGAGAGCCTTGCCTTTGATTGTGTATAACCCATACCGGTAATGGTAATGAGTGTATCGTGGACGACGCTATCTGCGATAAAGGTTACGCGAATTGTAGCCGAGGCATTTCCGATTTGTTGGGGCGAAAAGCGAACCACGACCGAATCAACATCGCCAGAATTGAGGGTGCGAGGTACCAGAGGCTGAGAGATGATCTGAAAAGAGGTTGAAGGATTTTCCCAGTCAACGCTGATCAGTTTGTAGGAAAGGCAAGCGGAGTTCAAGATGTAGAATACATTCTCTCGTTTGCCGCAGATACTCGTTGGCGAAAACGAGACGTTTGTCGGAGTGATGTCCGCCTGGACCTTACCATCTGCGTCAATCAGAAGTGCTACCGGCAACGCAAACGTAAAACTCTTGCCCCTGACATGTACGTAAAGCGTGAGAATGGTTTGGAACACACCTCGCGATTCGCCATGACCGGTAACGGTAATCGACGCCTTTCCTCTCGGGGCGATGCCGAATGGCAAGTAAGAAGCCTTCGCACTAAATCGCGATGAATCATCACAGACTACGCTATCAATCGTCAGAGAATCGCATTTGCCTTCGAACAAGGTCAGCATTCCGGTAACTTTTTCACACGTGAAGCGAGCATGCAGTTGAACTGTCTGCACGTCGCTCGTAAGTTGAAGCTGTGGCTCGGAGTGAGCAAGGAGGACTAGCGTCGTATCAAATTGTGCACCATTCTCCGTAAAATAAACGTGCAACTGCATTGTGTCCGACTCCCCGCTGTTCGGCTGATAGTAGACAGAGAATGTATAGTTCGAATCAAGCGGGAGATCGCGTGGGAGACCTTGCCGCAAGCCTACCCGCAAATTCCGCGTCCTCTTTACAATGAGGCTATCGATATTTGTAAGCAGGCAGACGCTATTGGCGAAGATCCGGAACTGAGTGCTGTCGAGCGAACAACCCTGAGCTGTGATTTCCAGTGTTCCGGACGATCCCGTTTCTATGCCGAGCCGTCCGTAAAACTCGCGGGATATGTCGTTGAATCGAAAGAGCCCACCGTGAAGATCGCCGGCAAAGATCGTTTGGTTGACAACCACAAACCGTGTGTCAGACTGATTCGAGGGTCCGTGAAGCGGAACCCACGAAATACCTTCGTCTGCAGACACATAAATACCGCTGTCAGTTTGAACATAGAGTTGTTGGCATGTACCTTCGATGTCACCTGTCGGTTTTGCAGACAACTGCGACATTACTTGCCAACTTCTTCCCTCATCTTTTGATCGATAGAGCCTTCGATCTGATTCGCTGATAGCAAAAACGATATGCTTGCCGCGTACTGCCAGCGGCTTCCAGGATTCCGCACCCATCGGTGTTTGATACCAGCTAAACCCGCCATCGAGCGTGACTTGAGCGTATCCTAAGTAGGGAGTCAGGATCCCGAAGAAATTATCGCTGAAGTCGATCGAATTCATCCCTGCGGGAGCAAAGTTCTTCCATGTAAGACCGCCATCCGCCGAGACCACTGACGGTAAGGACAAAGAAGTAGCAAACAACAGATTTCTAGCGGTGCTGTAATAGACACAAGGACGTTGTCTGCCAAGTGCAACGCCACTCCATGTTACCCCGGCATCCGTCGTTGAAAAGACATTGAATTGAGCGGCATCCTGGCGTGTGGATAGCCAGCCTTCATTGATATTCTTGAAGGTGAAGGAAGAAATAGGACCACTGGCGTTGACCTGTACTTGAATCCAGGTGCCACCTCCGTCTCCCGTCTTCCAGACACCTCCATTCGAGAGTCCGACAAAGCCTGTTGCCGGAGCACCAAAATCGGAAAGGAAATAGATTGAGGTTATTGGGGCATCAAACTGTCCAACGGTTACCCACTGCGCGCTGAGATTCGCGGAAGGAAAAGCAACGAGGACAGCAATGCAAATGATACAACGACGGATCATTGTAGCGAAATCAATATGATAATAGGACAGGCGAAGAGTAGGACAACAACGCTCTTACGTACCCATCGGGAATACAACACTCACTCAATAGAAACAACGCAAACGGGAGAAGTTGGTTGCACTATGCCGGCATCATCCCAGAACGATTGGATTTATGCGATAACCGATACGCGGCCCAGGCAAGGATCACGGTGCCAACGGCAGCGTACTCCAGAAGCATCAATGCACTCACCGAGCGGGGAGCATGATAGCTATACAGATTCAGATAGTAAGCATTACTACTGAGGCTTGTCAGAAAGATCATTGAATTTTCGACGGAATATCCAAGATCTGGAGTGGTCCAGAACGCGCGTTCACTAATGAGCTGTAGAAGGATGATGAGTATGACAAGACCCCGATCACGCAGAACATTCCTATTTCTTTCGAACCAAGTGCCAAATAAGATCAGTATCGAAGGTGCTCCCCAAAGCATGAACCGTTCGGTATCAGAGCCACCGCAATACGAGAGGAATAGAATCAGAATTAAAAACACAGCAAGCGCGGAATTGTGATTCAAGAGTAGCCTCGTCCCCTTCCAGTCCAGCGCGAGCAGAACAGCGACCGGACCAAGCGTAATAAAGCAGCCGAGAATGAAAACTGGAAGCGATTTCGAATAGGCCCAATTGAGCGCAGCACTCGCAAACCGATAGGATTCAGTGGGATGTACGAAGGAATGGATCAGCAACAGGACCAACGAACCGCACAACAATGGTGCGATAGAAATGCCCAGTCGCCTAATACTTACGCCCCATTTGTCGAAGGGTTTGTTCGCAAATAAGAAGGCAACCGGGATGACAAGCATGATTTCCCGAACAGCTGTTCCTACAAGAACGAGTGCACAAAGCCTTAAAAGATCAACCGCCCGTTCGCTCTTTCTCCAGCGCTCGATGAGCAGCAAACCTGCCGTCAGCAGGAATATCGCCGTTGCGTCAGTTTCAGCGGAAACAAAGTATAGAAATCGGGTTGGCCCTAACCAATGGATGAGATAAAATCCAATGAGGACGACTCGGATCTTCCAGAATTTAACGTAATACCGCAGCAAGCACACGAGCAGTGCAGCGGTGCAGGCATTTGCAAAGAGGTTGATGTAAAAGAAGCTTTTTGAAAGATCCGAGAACGGCAAGACTGATACCAGCCAGGGGATGCCGATCCGGAAGATTGCTGGAGCTGGGCCAACTATTGGAAGCGAATGTCTGAATCGCTCTGCGATGTCATAGTAGACGTTAAGCTCCCACGCCTTCCCCCCCATGAAGGTCAATGGGGGTTGGAAGATCGCGCCGAGTACATTGACGATCAGGAAGATCGTGGCGACGGCTAGCCACTCAAGTAGATACTGTGAGCGAACGGATGACTCCGACGTCGTGGAAATCGCCATAGATGGCACACGTTAAAAACCATGGTGCGGTCTATATATGGTAATCCAGCCGCAACACCACATTTCTCCTCTCCTCCCAAACTGCGTTGCTAAAATACGCTCCTTTTAGAAGATGAGAATTATCGAAGAGGTTTGAAATGTAAAGTGAAGGTGCTAACGTGCTCCCGCCTGTTAGATGAAATGTGTAACCCATCGACACATTGACGATCCACGAAGGCGTGGTATGAGCAAACTGGTTAAAATCGAATAAACCAGTCCCAAACGGCTGTCCCGATGGATTGCCATTCGTCAATCCGCTTCCATAGATTGCAGCAGCGTTCGCAAACCAATTGGCAGGCTGATAATTTGCACCAAGCACAACGCTCATCCGCTGATCGTGATCAAGATCAGTCGGAGGTTCAGAGCCGTTTCCCAAAAATCCTCCTGATATCTGACCACTGCCATATGCGTGAATAATTGACGCATTCGCATACGCTGAGAATGGAGTCGAAGGTGCACTGTACGTCAGAGCCAGTTCGATCCCGGATACTCGCACTGTATCGATGTTGACTGGTGTCTTGATCGCACTCGAACCGATCGTCGCATCATCAACACCTGGATTAGAAAGCTTATAATATCCCGCCAGTTTGGACGAAATACCCGCTCCCCAATTGCGGGCATACACAGCTTCAAAAAAATGATCTCGTTCTGGCAGCGCACCTTCGCCAGCGTTCGCGACCTTGCCCGCGAGTGAGCGCAAACCCTCAATGTTGTTTGGCATGAATAGCCTTCCGTAATAGAGGTAGAAGGTATTGTACTCGTCGATGAAGAAATTCCATCGAATTCTTGGACTAAATTGCGAAGTGAACGGGATGTCTGGAGCAATATGTTGATCGTATCTCAATCCTGCATCGATACTCGTCCATTCTGCCAACTCCTGCTCTGCTTGCAGGAAGATGCCAAAGTCACTCCCTGTGAAAGCTTCGGTCAATGATGGGCCCGCCTTGAGGGCTGTGTCCGTAGTAGTGAATTGTTCGTTACCATGCGTTGAACTGAACGACAGACCAGTAGAGAACTTGGTCTGATGCGAGACACGATAATCATATTTGATGCGTGTCCCAATCGTAAGGAAATTCCGATCTTCAGCGACGCGATAGAAATTCGAGTCATTCGCGAACTGAAATGTCGCGCTGTCCTGGCTACCTGGATTGTAGATCAATCCCCCTTCGCGAGCATAGAGGCCGGCCACTAAACCTTTCTCATGGTCTACTTCAGAAGAAAAAGTTTTGAAATAACTTAGTGTCTGAAACGCATCAGTCGTCGTCTGATCGTCGAAGAGCACCGCCTTGTTCGAATCATACGGGATCTGCGTTACGGTTTTTCCATAGTTTAGGTTGAGTGAAAGATACTGCGTTGGATCGATCACATAGTTGGCTTTGCCATATAAGAAATAATCAAATCCATGATCATGGAAAAGGCGCTGAACGGGTGGATCGATACGTCGATCGGTTTCCTGACGAGAAGCCGAAAGGAAATAACCCAATTTGCCTGCCTGATCGCTGATTGCGAGACTCTGGCCATTTGAATTGAGCGCACGAAATGGGCCCACACGACTTCCGAGTGTATCCCCAGAAGAAGCTGGAGCAGTCTCACTGCCCGGCGAGAATGGCTTCGTCCCGTTAAAAACAAGATAGCTTCCTGCATATGTCGAAGCATCGAGGTGGAAGTGTCCGGAGGGTACATGTGTCTGGATATCCATCACCGCAGCCATCTGTCCGCCGTACTCGGCTGGGAAACCACCGGTCAGGAATGTCACACGATCAATCACCCTCGGATCAACGATTTCGTTCAGACCGCCAAAGACGCCGAGCGGAACCGGCATACCATCGATATAATAGGTAAACTCGCCGTGCTGACCACGGATGTGAACTTCGCCTGTCGGAGCTCGGACCGCACCTGCAAGCGACTGCTGGACAAGAGCGGTAATTCTGGATTGGGGTGGTGCATGGTAGGTGCTGGCATCGAAGACCTGGTTGCCGGTTCGCGTGTCCACTGAAACATTTGGGATGATCCCAGCCGTAATCAGCACTTCCTGCTGTGTGACCTCTCGCATCGCAATCGAATCTAACGAATGCGTTGCCTCAAGCGTAACAGTCTTGTTCACCTCAACATACCCGACCGATCGCACATTGAGCGTATATGTCCCTTCGGGAACATCGCGGAAAAGAGCACGGCCGTTGACATTGGTAACGTGACCTTGAACAAGACGTCCGTCGCTTGTTAGGGTGACGCGGGCCAACTCAAGTGGTGTCTGGGCAGCGCTATCATAGACGATAACAGTGTATTGTACTACCGACTGAACTCCTGGATTGCGAACAACCGGTGAAGAAAACGACGTCGACGGGAAAAGTCCGAAAAGCACAAATGCAATTGTGAATCGTAGAAACGTACTCATGTGAGATATGAAGAAAATTGAATTGTCCTTCTATTTCGCAAGATGCTTGCGACAATAGACGATGAATGCCCTTAGAGAACCGTGGGGCTGGGAGGTCCGCGATACCAGGCAGAGACAATTCGATCAGAGGATGGAAGAGGAATAACTTCTTGAACGACCGTCCGATATTTCCAGAATCGAGGTTCAAGAACAACTTGAGGATTGCCAGTTATGGCCTGCGTCGACTCAAGATCGCAAGCATCGCAATGATTATCTACGAAGGCGACCTGAGTTCCGGTCGGGAGATCTGCGACTACGGAATGACGGTGAAGAAATCCGGTCGAGCACCGTACTAGCAATAAAAGGAGCACGATCACTCGCGCTGCAAAGAGCATACCTCCGGATAGCTCGTCGAATCTTCCCAATCTGAATCCTCGAGTATTTCCCGATTTAACCGCCGTTGCGTGCAGAACTTCTCGACTCACTTGTGCATGGATGATTGAAGCTTCGGTACACAAAGCCGAGAGCGTCCAAAGAGTTTCTTACAAATTGCTCATCTATTTCCCTTGCTCCGGTGTCGTGGGCTTTGGACAGAGCTGCTCTACTTTGATAGGAGGCTTTGAAGTGTTTGAAGAAACCGATCTTGACACGATGCCACGATCTGCAAGCGCTACGAATGGGGCGAAGCTGCCTCGGGGCGATACTTGCTGGACTCCGCCATCTTTGTCCGTGCATCCGACGACACCCTTACTATCGGTCTTGATGAGAATGACATCACCTTCTGGTCCTGCGTCGGAATACCCAGCAATCGCATATCCCCCATCGCGTGCCTGCACGACTCCGTATCCTTCGTCAAGCTTCGAATCACGATAGAATCGTGACCATTCTACAGCACCGTCCACGTTCGTCTTGAATGCAATAATGCCACCCGGCTTTGCGGTATCGCCAGAGTTGTATCCCGCAACGACCACACCTCGGTCGGGTGTTTCTGTGATCGAGATGCCTTTGTCGATCGAGCCCGCGTTATAATCGCGAACATCAATTCTTTCTCCGTTCGGACCGATCGACAGCAAACAAACATCACCAGCGTCCGTCATTTGATCGTTCGGTCGATAACCGGCAATGACAAACTTGCTCCCACCACCGACACTAGTAATCGCTTCTGCGCGGTCAGCAAGAAAGCTTCCAAAAGTCGAGATAGAGCTGATCGTACCTTCGCGGCCAATCGAGATAATGTACATATCATCATTCCCCATCCCGCCACTTCGGGTATAGCCTGCGACAATATAGCCACTATTGGCCGTCCTTGCAATCGCATGTGCAACATCACACTCGTACAATCCAATATTCTCTGCCCACTCAGGATTACCTCCCTTGTCGAGCATAGCAACATAGGCGTCATAATCATCGCCCTTGCCTATTACGCCGGCGATCACGATACCATCTTCTGGAGAAGGAGTCACGGCATATCCAGCATCGAAGCCTCCTCCACCCAGTACGCGCGAATATTCCGGCTGGCCATCTGCGCTCGTCTTTACAACATAGATGTCGTCGTTGCCAACATCAAAGCTTCGCGTGAATCCTACAGCAGCGTAACCACCGTCCATTACCTGTGTGACGGCATAAAACCCATCATCATTTTCGCCGCCGAACGTCCGCGCCCATTGAACGTCTCCGGATCTATCGAGTTTGATAAGCAAACCATCGTCGTTCCCAGCGCCAAAGCTCCTCGTATAGCCCGCAATAATATATCCTGAGTCTTTCGTAGACTCGATCGCCCATCCGTGATCGTACTGTGCTCCTCCGTAGAGCTTCTCGAACTGTGTAAGTAGCTCTTTCTTCTTGAGCTTGTATGGAACAGCCGTGTCTGCAGATTTGAATGTAAACTTCCACACCTCGCTTGTCGATAACGCTGCGCCATTTTCAAATGCAGTAACCTGCCATGCATAGCTGCGACCTGGAATTAATTTCGGCGCGGAAATCGGATATTGAAGAGTTGTAGTGTGAATATCCGACTGCATATGGAAGGCATTGTTGGATTGCATTGCAGCGAACGGTGATTGGTTACCAAGCACCTCGACCAGCTTCAGTGTATAGGTTGCACCAGTGCCAAGAGGGGGTGTCGTCGTCCAGATAAAGACCGGGAGATCTTCTTCGACGGTTGATTCGTCGCCCGGGTTGATGAGCACGAGCGATGCATTCGCTACGTGCTGTTCGATGCAATCGTTACCAAGTTCTTCTCCGTTCGTCGCGGACTTGACAGCCACGCAAATCGTGTAATCACCTGCCGGTACAGTGCCGGTTTGCATCAAGATATTCTTGTAACGACCGTTTGATGAGTTGACTTTGATCGGACTTACATCCCGACCCGTAACGATCTTGGTGCCTGGTGGAAGCGTGAATGTTGTCGTTTGAGCGTCAACGATCAGTCCAGCGCTTGCCTCTTTCGCCGTCCCTTGCAGATAGACCTTTTGGGTTTCTCGCGAAGTGTTAATTAACGTAACGCGCCAGAGGTCCGCAACCTTCAGTTGATTTGGCGGCGGCTGCTGCAACGACACCGTGACCTGCGCGTGAACGATCAGCGGAAACAATACAATGACTGCAAGGAATGAGATGGCAAAGATCGCTGAGGTTCGGTTTAAGATTCGATGTTTCATGATGATCCGAATTATATCTCGATCGATTCTGCGAAAACGAGTCGCTTCTCCAGACTCTTGACCTTTGGTCTTGACATCATCGCCGTAGGGTTGTTCATGGATTCAAGGGCGTCAGAAATGAAGTGTTCATACTCCTTAAAGATCAATCGGTATTTTCGAGCGCCCCTTGGTTCAGGAAGACTAATAAATGCACTCCACACACCCATCGCATCCTTTCCTACCTGCGACTGCAACTGATGCGTGGCATCCGGGATCGGCGCCCACCTCAGTTCTTCTCCCTCGTCGGTGATATCGGGTCTCGATATTTCGACACTCACTTCGAATTGACTTCCCACCTGCTGCTGGTTGGACTCATACGAGCTGGCAGCATTCGTGTATGTCCTTCCGCTAACAGCGACGAGCAACAGCTTAGGATTGACCGGGTCGAAGATCACGGCTACATTGCGATCGGGCAGCAATTGTGCAAAGTCCGCGACAATAACTCGCGAGATATGCGCATTGTCGACCGAATCAGGCTGGAACCGCGTGAGTGCGAGTCTCACGAACGGAGTGTAGCTATCGCCAGCATCAATTTCAACATCGCAATACCATAGTTGACGCACAGTATCGAACATTACCTCGTGACCCACAACTACGAGACTTGGCTTGGGCAAAAACAGAATCTGTTTGTCGATTGGGATCGCGGCATACTTCGCATGATCCGGCAGTCGGTTCGTAGTCGTTAGTTCTTTGAAGGAGCGTGTGGGCGGTTTGACGCTTGGCTGCGTTACTGTGAGGTTCGAGATATTGATTTGGGATGTATTAGCCTTCTGCTTCGAGGTATCAACTGGCACGAACTGGCTAAGATTGATCTTCACCTTATCCAGAATGAAGAGGGTATCAGAGGCAACTTCATCAAGCGTAACATCCTGATGCCAATTCTTCTTACGCGGGAAGGAATCGATGGAAGGCGATCCACTGGGGTGATTGCCTCCCCATATCGGATCCATGCCCCATTGCGTTACGTAAGGCTGATACTTGTCAGGGATCTTATTGAATTGATCGGTCCAGATCAACACTCCTAACTCTTCTCCCTCACCCGAATTAAACCAGGGACGGTTGAGATAAATACGAAGCGCATTGCCATGGCGCTTGTGTGCTTCGCCCTTTGTGTTGCCTGGCGGTCGTTCCCAACCGAAGAGCGGTAACATATAGAGCAGGTCTGGAGCGATCGGGCGCGCGGAGTTCAGAATATTCACTGGAGATGGATTCGCGCCATACACCGAAATGTTCTTTTCTTCCTTTATCAGTTCTGCAGGGAAATATTCTCGAAATCGCGTTGATGCCACTGCAGTGTAGTTGATCATGCGGTGCTTCGTGTCGCCGAAGTTATGTGCATCATTGATTACGAGCGACTTGCTCTTCGGGTCTTCGATCTTTTTCTCGAACACTTGAGCAGTACCCTTGATTGTTTTCCAGGTTGGATCGCGAAGATCATCGACCGGTTCACTCCAGTCGGCCCGAAGATCAATCTTCCCAGTACTCGCTCCGTCGATTGTGAGCGTATCCGTCAGCGTAGCAAACGTATCGCCTAGATACTTGATCGGTGTCAGTTTAGTAAACGCAGGCACAATAAGTGGCTTCTGCACTGCATGCACCAGTACGAGCGTACGATTCGGGGTGATTACCCACGCCCTTCCCTGCTCGACAAATTTTCTCAGCTCCGCGAATGTCGCTGGCGGAATCTTCAATGACAGCACCCAGCGCCAAAGTCCCATCGCATCGAGTGCCGTCTTCGTGTGATCAGGAGCACTGTCTCCGAGCTTCAGTAAACCGGGATCAATGAAAGAGCTATAGGGCACCTCTGCCACTTCTGCTTTCCCGACATAGACCTTTAGCAGCCGCCCTCCATCATCCCACTTAGGTGGAACGAGGTGACCCGGTACCGACTTTCCGTCCTCGGTAGCATCGTGCAACTCCAATCGGAATCCCGTGATGTCAAACCAGTTGCTCCCCTTGGCGAAATCGACCTGCATCAAGGATTCTTTCGCGATGTGCGGATCAAGCGGCACTGGCGACGCAGCAATATTTGGGAAATGCAAATGGGAGTTCGATGTCATCCCCGGCAAATCGATGAACGTAACTCCCTGCGCAATCGGATCAGGCAGATACGGAAGCTTATTCAGGATCGGATCCGTGTAAATCGGATTGTTTGTACCGGCAGATGATGCAGGAGGCGGAGGTTGTGGTGAGTTTAAAGGCGGAGGATACTGATCGGAGCTTATCGCTTTCGTCTCATCGAAGCTGCCGTCTGCGCGTTTGCTAATCTCGTTGAACTGATCCTCATAGATCGACTTCCGCGCATTCGCGTCCCTGCTACTCCAATCAGACATTGACAGCGCAAGATCGAGCTTGCCGTGATGTTCTGCAAGTGTGATCCCTACCTTAGGCGGAGCGAAATGCCGACTCGACGTTTCCGGGGTATTGATCAAGTTCATGGTGGGAGGATCGCTGTTGTACGATCGAATGACGATTCGCTCGAGCGATTCACCCGGTGAAACTGGCGTAGCATATGGCGAAGGCGGCTTATATGAAGTCAGCTTCTCATGGAGCACAACGGGCGGCGTACTGATCGGCTCGAAGCGAGAGTAAACTTCAGCATCGGTTGCGGATGCAAAATCACTAGCGGGCAATTCAGTCGGACTATTACCGGCTAGATCGACTGAGCGAACACGCAATCGATATCGCAATCCGAATCGAAGTCCTGGCAACGAGCCTGGCTTCACTTTGAAGGTCGGCTTGAAATTCGGATGATAGGGGTTCTGCGGATTGAGATCTGATTGGCTCCGGGACTTCCCTTCATTGTCCATCGCATTTCCCGGACGAGGCGCAATAAGACTCCAGCCCTGCCAGCTTACGAAATTCTCGTGAAGAAAGAGATCATTTGTGTAGCCATCCGCAGCTTGACGAGTGCCTATCTGAGTAAACCCTTCATCCTCAAGTTCTACTGTTGTGCCTGTCTTGAAGTCGTAACTGCCAATTCGTTTATACAGCGAATTCCAGGACTCTGTGCGGCTATCGTGGACATCCATTCTGTAACCACGAAGCAGATCCTCCGCATACATCAAGGGTTCGCTGGGGTTCGATGCGTATAGGGATTGTTGATTCTGCAGCGACTCCGCCAGGCGCATTGCAGCTCCAGTTTTTGCAATCGAGAAGCCCGCAGATTGCATTGATGGCAGACTGCTATTGTTCGGAGTGTCCTGTGTACGGTGAAACTCAGCTTGCAGCAGATTGTACGCTGTATGCATCAGCTTGATACCAGCGCCATCGATATCCATTTGAATAATCTCGTAGGCTCGCTGCTGATTCGGCAGTTTCTCATTAATGAGGAGCAACCCGCGCTCATCAAGTTCTGGCGCGATTGTTCGAGGCTTCGGAAGAAAGATTTTGTCTTTCGCGTGATAGGCAGTTTTGCAACGAACCTGGATTGGTGGTGTAATCCCGGATGGAAATTCCACGATCACCTGGACAGCAGGCAGACCAGGGGTGCCAGAATTTTCCAGGAAACCTGCGGGACGTTCGACCTCCAGTTCGATGACAATCCCAAGTTCGCGCATCAAGGCAGGATAATCACCAAGGCCGCTGATCACTTCGTGAAAATCAAGATCAGTTTGCTCGTGCTTGCCATCGGGTCGTTTCAGTTTTGCATCGCTGATGCGCTCATAACCTCCAGATATTTTCCCTTTCTTACCAAACTTGGTCGTGTAATCTTTATCCGGAAGTGGCTTTGAGTGAGGCTCGTGAAAATTACGGAGCTGAAAAAAATCCAGTGTAGTATTTGGCGGCGCGGGAGGGACAGCGTTATTCTTATACGACCTGTTCCCACGCTCGTAGCGCCCCTGCATCAGTTTGGTTATCGCATCTCGATAGACTTGTGTGGATGGCTGAAAATTTGCACTACGAATGCCCGCGGTATTGAAATGGATCTGCGATAACTGCCCTTTCTCCCAAAGATCAAGTTTCGATGGAAATCCGAGCGGACTCACTACCGCAGTTGCTGCGTAAAGCCCCTGAAGATAGCCATGAACATTGCCAACCGGGTACGAGTAAATATTCTGGTTCGTCATGTCGGCAAACTTGAACGGACGAACATATTGGTCCTTTGGGAATAGCTGTTTCCAGTACTCCGAACTATGGTCAGAGTTCATCGAAACGCGCTTTGCTGACACAACCAAAGCAGGATAGAATTGGACTTTGAATTTCATATCCCTCACGATGGCAGGCCAGTCCTTCCAAAGCTCCTGAAATTGCCGAAGTGTTGGCCGATCCGGCTGCTCATCGGGTAAGAGTTCATCCGTCTCGAGTTGCGGCGCGCAGAAAAGAGAGAGCTTGAGTACGCCATCTCTTGCATAGCCATTTGGCAATAAGGTCCAGACGATCTTTTGTTGTTTCATTGGATTATTGTAGTACCTGGAAATTATCGACAAATGCGAGATGATAGGTCGCCCAGTCGTCTGCGACCATGTAGTCCTTGAATAAGAGAGAAGGATCGACAAATTCTTTACGCATGGTTGTGCTAAAACTTATGCTAAAGAACAGCACAGAAACTTTGAGCGTGAGTGTTGCCTCGCCCCAGCATTTCTTTGGCGGGCCCGAATCATATGAGATCTCTAAATAGAGCTCGATCGAGACGGTGATGATCCCGCAGATATTAAGATTTCCATTGACCCGGACATAACCCGTGATCAAACATTCATCGCCGGCTGGCTTCTTCTGCAGCTTGAAGTAAATGCCGGCCATGATCGACACACTGCCAGATGCGACGCCGAAGTCGAGTGCGACTGCTGCGCCAAATTCGAACGAAGCCTCCATCAACTCGAGACCGTCAAGTCCGAGCTCGATGCCGAAAAATCCGCCTCCTCCAAAACAATAGATCGTCAGAAGGAACGGATTTTCTCGCGTGCAGAAGTGGAATCGGAACCGCAGTGGATCGCCAGTAAATGGGAGCGAAAGTTCGGCTCCAAACGCGACGTGAGCTAACGCAAAGGCTCCTACGCTAAGTGTGGGAAGGGCGAGATCGAATCCGACCTTCACTCCCGTCGGCGTTACGACGATGCTGACCGGATCGCTGAAGCCATTTGAGGGGATTGCCTTTTCGAGCTCATTTACGAACGCAAGCGGCCCTTCGAAACTGACGTCCTCTATGTCGGCATTGATGTCGGCCTTCTTGCCACTCTCCATCTTGAAGGTGACTGCGTTGAATTTGAGCGCGATCACACCAAAGAGGTCCATCGTGAACTTCTGAAGCTTCGCGATGACCGTGTATGCCGGCGTACCAAGACTCGGAGGTTTAAACGTCGAGGGATCGGGCATCCCCTTGTCGGGATCAGGCGTCGGAATCACCGGAGCGTTCACAGGGATGATGAGCATCGCTGTGAGCGACAGAATATTCTTCGGATCATCGTTGATCACGAATGGCCCAAACGACTTTACCTCGGGATTCCATTTAAAGAGAATCTGAATCTGCTTTGGAATCTTCAGCGCATTCTGCACTTCACCTGCTGCCGATTCCGCATCGTAGATCATCTGGGAGATGTACGATGGAATGGGACAACTTGGAAGCGGCAATGCCTCGAGTACGTCCGCGGTGAGTTGCTTTGCAGCGTCGTTTGCAAAATCCTTTAGCTGAGATTCCATCTGGTCCTTCAGACCTGAGAGTTGCGAGGAAGCTCCGGAAACAAGCTGCAGAATATCCATCAAGCTTATTCCGCCGAGCAACTGAATGCTCTTTGGATCGAGCGATCCAAAGAAAGAGCTTGGATCAAAGTCGCCTTTGAGAGCAGAGGGCAATGAACTCGGATCGGGTAGTATATCCGGTACATCGATGTTCCCGCTCAATGGGCCTGAAAGTCGAGAGAGCCCAGTGATCGCCATACTCGGCGAAACGAGACCACCTACTTTATCCGTCGATACGCCTCCTGGCGTCTTCCCGCCGAACCCAAGCCCTATGGGATCTCCAAGGACTTGCAGAAATACCTGACCGGCGTTGTGCACATCGTCCCACGCCTTTTGCACGAAGGAAGTGTGATACTTCATCGGTGATGGACCGCCAACACCTGCAATCTGCTTGACCGACTCGATGTGGAGATCCGCCTTCTCCATCGTCGGATAGAATGCCGGCTGGCCAGCCTGACCGAGCATCGTCGACGTTACCGAACCATCCGGTGGCTCAGCGCCAAAGGTGATCGTCGTAGTCTCAAATGTTGTATCGCCTGATTTCTTGGCTTCGGCGTACGCGATCTTCTGCCCAGTGAATGCTTGCTGTGACTTTGCAGTATCTTTTGAGTACGTAGCGATCGCAGTGGCAATTGCGGTGCCTCCACCGAACGTGTACGCGCGAGTGTTGTCAATGAATGCTAATGGCGCAACGAATTCGATCCTCCGCCCTTCCCAATCCGTACCGATGCAATGAAATCGAAACGCCTGCTTTGGATCATCTGCAGCAATGTGCGGCCAGAACGCGGTCTGAGGATCAGGAGCGTAGATCGGCTCGGTCTCAGGTGGCTTAATGTTCGGGGTTACCAGCGTTGTGATCTCGATCGACTGGAATGGCAACTTCCGTGCGTCGTTCGGCTGATAATGCGCCGGGTACTGCATTAACGGCTGCCTGACAACAATGAACATGCGCTGCCGCAAATAGGCAACGTTGTACCCCCCCTCCCACACAAACTTTCGCTCCGTCACTTTTATGAGCGAAGCACGATGACCAAACGGAAAGAGAAATCCCTTATAGACAACGCGCACATAATGATCGCGTCCCATCGTGGAGCGATGCCTCCACTCTTCGAGCGAGAGCGGTTTCTCTGCAACGAAAGGTACATCCCACGCTCCTCGTGTGTTCATCCACGCTCCGAGAGAACTCAGCATCAGCCGATCCGCGCGAATGATCCTTTTTTCGGTATCTGGTAGATGAGGGATCGCGAAGCCAGAAGTTAACTCGACCAATTCATGTCGATCACGAGCATCGAGCGACATGCGGAAGAAGTTTCCTGGCGCAGGAAAGTGTTTTGGACTCTGAAGAACGCCTGGACCATCATTCGGATTGTAGTCCGGCGACCAGACCGCGCGAAGTGTTCTATAGTAATCATCCTGCTCGTCGATCGTAACATTCTTGTCTTTATCAACACGTTTTATCCCTAAGCGCGTGTGCCACAATTCCGTCCATACGATACCTTTCGCATCAGTTTTAGATGCAAGGTCGGAGCGATGTGCCCAGCCAGCATATTGATTTGGAGACAGAATAAGCCTGTAAGGCGTCTCTAGTGCTGTCTCATAGAGATGCGGCTTGCGAATGGTCAGATCAAGAAAAAGACCGGGATTCAGAATAACCTTGTTGCCAGGAATTTGCTGAGCAACGAGATCACCGATCGCTGAAAGTTGATCGTTGCTCAGATTCGCCTTTGTGTGCTGACGAATATTAGAGATCGCTCCTTGTTTGACACTCTCATCGACCTGGACTGTAAACTTCGGGCTGTGTCGAATATCTGTCAGGATCTCCGGCGGAGGTTTCGTCCCTTGAGTGGTTGATAGTTTGTTTATGTGCGCTCGAGAGGTCTTGCTTCCATTTACCTTATAGTTACTCCCCACATTATTACCGGCCAATGCTGCTTGCTTGTATGAACCAAGCGGCAAAAGGTAAATAAGCAGCGGTGGCGGTGGCGGCGGAAATGCGACTGGGACAATACTCGGTTCAAGCTTCGTCCAGTCTAGCAGCGCTTTGAGTGAATACGACAACGAATCCACGCCATCCGGAAGATAGAATGCCAGGCGACTCGGACCCGCAGCCCTCGCCTGGACTGGTGGTGGAGCAGGTGTTTCCTCACCTGATGTATCCTTTTGATAGCTACTCGACGGCGGCAACCCAAGAGCTGCCGCATCAGGCTTCTTAAATTTATCGTCCTTCGTTTCAAAGAATGCTTGTTCCGCGATATTCTGCAGAGGGAAATGAACGACGAGATAAGATCCATAAATGTCTTTCCCTTTCGTCTTGACTAGCTCGAGGCCACTCTTTCCTTCGCTCTTGAATTCCATATTAATGAATTCAAACTTGAGGGCGAGAAGATCGTCAGGCCGAACGACTCCAATGATGAAGTTTGCAGGAAATCTTAAGAGGGCGTTCTCGTCCCCATTATCGTGCATCGCAAGCGTCGCGAGGTAGGGGTTGTCCTTTTCGCGTTCGTGCTCTTCCTTCGAAGTCGTAATCGCAAGACGAGTGCCCTGGGGTACGTCTGCTGGTTCAACAATTGCACCCGACAATGGCGAAGCGATCTTCAGAAGCGCAGGTTCGCAATGGAGATGTTCTAGTACGCCGTCGCGGGCGTATGCTTCGAACGATGCGAATTCCTGAGGCGACGCATTCTCCGTAGATCGAGGAGCACCAACAAGCAGCGAACAACCATTTATGTGCAGCCACACTGGCTCATCATGATATTGCGCTGCGAATGCTCGTTCTTCTCCTGTCGCGCTGAAAAGAATTGCAAGCCTCCCCTTTACAAGTGGCAATCGGAATCCACTTCCATCGATCGCCTTCGCAGCATGTAGCGTAAAGGATGCCCCGCACGTGTCTGCCACTTGCTCAGCTAGCAATGCATGCGAAATTCCCGAGTGATCCTCGATCGCTTCGATCGAAATACGATCAAGTGCGTCGTCTTCCAGACCAAGGCTCCAGTGCTTCTCTGCATCAATTCCATGGTCAATCGACCACACTGCATCACTCTTTTCGATCATGAAAATGCTTCGGCGACCGCTCGTTTGATCGTGAAAGAGGCTTGGCGATCCATTGGGCGGAATCGAAAGAGTTACTTCCTTTGCAGTGAGTGACTCACCGAGGCCATGCAACGTTGCAATAGAATCGCCCTTCAATTGCAATTTCCAATCCGCAGAGAACCTGGCTTGACCATTTCCTTTTAAAAGTAGCATGGTCTCGGCATTCGATGTCCTGACGAGATGATCAACTTTGACCTGACTCTTGAGCGGCATTTCGCCGGTTAGCCACTTCTCGAGACTCCCTTCAGCTTTGAATTGCCCGAATGCCATCGTTAACTTCACGCTGCAATCCGTCAGCCGAGTCTTGACTAGCATCGTAAGGTCAGCCGGGATCTCCGTCCCAGGATAAAAAGCATCACGAAGCCGAACGATCAGATGGTCTTCGCTGCGATCATAGGTAAGTTTTGGATTGCCTGAGAATCTGGCAGGATCGATGGACCAGCAAATATTCTTGCCCAGCATGAACTGCAGAGCATTCCCATGTTCCTTCAGGGAGAATGCACCTCGAAGCACAGGAGCCACTGCGCCTTTTGCCGAGAGCACTCGAGGAGTGAGTGCTGCAGCAACAAGGCCGGCTGATTTGAGTACCTGTCGACGTGAGACCTGAAACGAATCGTTGTCAGAAGCGGCAAGACTGTTCAGGCTCAGCGGGTCTGATTCAACATCAAAAAGCCGTTTCTGGCGCAATGCTAACAGATTCAGGCGAGCAATCGACATGTAATACCTCGATCTACCAAACTACAGACAAAAGAACAGCACCAACACTTCGGCTCACCAACTTTTGGTAAGCGTCGCGCGCAAAAGAAATTCATCGTAATTGCCCGACTGAGCGATCGTTGGCGGGCCAGTTATAATCTGCTGCGAGATCGCAGTATAAAGATTTTTCTCTGCGCGAATTTCAAGATTTCCAACGTTCCACACAGGAAAGGACGTACTCAAATAAAAGCCCGACTTTGAGTCGATGTTCTTTTGCGTTGCGATCGTGACGCCAAGTGTGCTCGTCCAAACATCGAGAGCGGTATAGCTGCCCGAAAGATCAAGAGTGAATATCGAATTAAGGGTGTCAGGCAATGCATGCGGCACAATCACGCCAACGCCCGCCGAGAGAGTTAGCGGAATTGCGAGATTGACGATTTCATTAAGATTGTAATTGTTCGAGCTATAGTCACCAATGCCAAAACGTGTTCGAGTGTCCTGTCGCGAAAACGAAAAATTGGTCGAGAGCACGGTGCGACCGAGCACCAGGTTGTATCCGGTAAAGACCGAGATGAGTGTTGTCTGATTGTTGATCGCCAGGCTATCGCCTTGCGGACTAGCTTTTAGCGCTGAATCGGTGACCTCGCTTGTCTGCGTATATGGCGAGTAGCTTATCCGTAGATATGGAAGCTTGCGAAAATTGAGTCCCATTGAAATGCCATAACTTCCGATGGTTGTCGTTGCCTGCTTCCATGGGATGAGATTGTCGTGTTCGGTGCGATAGAATCCGCTGAACGAGATCTGCCTCTTGTAGAAGTATTGATCGATCTTTCCTTCATATCTCAAATTGTCGTTTCGGAGCGTGGGAGTGCCGAGTGAGAAGTAACCGGGACCGACTCTGCGAGTGCTGGCAGTGAGCCTTGAATTTGATTCAGGCAGCGTTACGGAACCCTGCAAAATGTATGAATAATCGACAAAGCTCGAAATCGTTGGATCAACCAGTTTTCTGACCCAATCAGGAATGTCACTGTTGTTCACGCCTGCGTCTCTCGTGTCACGTGTCAGCATTGACCCATCGATCTCGGCAGATAAACTGAAATGCTCGTCGGGGATCAATAGCAAATCCGCCCCGAGCACATAATTGGCTCGCGGGCCATTCCGAAAGAGAATACTGGTATCGGCGAATGTAGAATCGAGGGCGGTTTTTGGACTCGAAATACTCGAGCTGTTATCCTTTGCGTAGAGTGTCGTTAGATGGAAGTGCGACTCGTTCCGTTTGCCGAAGCCGATGACTCCCGCGAATAGAGTGTTCTGATAATCTACCGTCAATGTATCTCGAACAACCGCCTTTTGTGTTTGGCCGCCAGCAACGGCCAAATAAAAGTTACCCGGTGTCCATTCGATGTTCGCACCAGTAACCGGTACTCCACTTAGTGTGAGGGGTGTGAAGTTGGGATAGGTCACCCCGAGAGCAAGCGTAGGGAAATTAGAGAAGAAACTTTCGGTCGAAGTCATCAGCCCAAGGCTCTTCACATCATCGAGATGTTTGGAGATATCGGTATTGCGAAGATCCTGAAGCTGTTGCAGTTGCTGAAACTTATCCATCTCTTTTGTGGCGTCTGGCGCAAGGGCCTTGACCGAATCTGCGAGCGCGGATTGGCTGATGGCATGCATAGGATCCTGAAATGCTTCCTTGGTCGCTTCGATCTTCTTGACCGATTCGTTATTCTCCAGCTCGTCGATCTTGTCGCTCACCTTCTGGCGAAGTATGTCCTGGTAGTATTGCGGATTAAGGTAGAGTCCAATCGCATCCACGTTCTGGCGCAAGTTGCTCTGATCACTTGAGAGCAGGACATTGAGTGAGAACGGTACACCGTACGCGGTTAGGGTCGGCACCAACTCCACTCGCCAATAACTTTGCGGGATCTCCGAACCGGTCCCAACTCGATTCGCATTCTGTCCTTCAATTCGGCTGGTGCCTGAAAACACGAACGGCAACGCAGCACCCCGTAGCGGACCGATGGCAGGATAGGTATTGCCCTCACCGGCAAACTGAGCGCGGGTGTTACCCGCAAATGCCAGCAAGGTGCACAGCAAAACCGTCGGGAGACACAACATTTGTGTCACCATTGATCTTGCCTCTGTAATGTTCATCTTGAACACAATCAAATTGCCATTGCTTTGCACACCAACTCAATATTCTTACGTCTCGTGAGCGAGTCAATACTTGCTCCGTTTCCGATCAATGCGGTGCCACTCTGATCGTTACGGAATGCGTTTGGAGCGGATCGTCCTCATCAAAAAGCGTCCAGACATAGCATGCTGGAGCACTGACCGGGAGATGCAGCGTTGATGATGCCCCGGGCGGTAGCTCTGTCGCGTCAAGGGCAGTCACGCCTCCGATCGAAAGGCTTGAAGATTCCGGATACGGTGGAGTAAATCCTGAATGAAAATGATGTGGGCGCGTGTCACGGTTCACAACTGTAATGGTTGGCATCGCTGAAGGCGACACTATCATTATGGTAGGACTTACGATTGTATGATGTTCGCCATCCACGTCTGTTCCATTAATAAGAATAGACGATGCCGAACTCATGGCAAGATTCAATCCGGTCCACGGAGGTGAGTCAGGCGCAACCACTGGTGGTGGCAAGCTGAACGTCCCTGCCATGTAGAGTTTTCGAACTTTGCCGCTCGAACGCCCATTGATGTCGATCGCTGCAGCCGTGATCACACATACAATTCCACCTGCGGATGGATTGAGAATAAAAGGCCGTGGATCGAATGTTGTCGATGCGGCTATCGAGCCGCTTGACGCGCGATAGATGTAGTGTGCGAGCGGTGCTTCTTCGTGACCCCATAATGCGATCCGTAGATCGATATGATCCAGCGGAGCATTGTGAATCACAGACCAGTCGATGCCGAATGCCTGCGACCAATTCGCTGGGGCTCGCTCTGTCATGGGATAATCGAATGCCAGATGGATATTCGGACCACGCAAGCAATCCTCACCATGCGCAGTATCGTTGGGTGCATTCGAGACAAACCTCCTTGCGTTTGGATCCGAATAGAGGGCGATGTCTCCTAGGCTTAAGGGGTCGATTGCGATATTCGACGAAGAGAGGTTAACAGAATTGTATGGAATGTAGAAGTTACCGTCTACGAAGGATTCCCAAAGATTGTGCAACCGAAGGCTATCAGCCAATCGTCCGCTAGAACCGCTGTTGATGTCGGCTCCGGTAAGCGAGCTGCCACTTGCAAAGTGGTCGACGGAGAGCGGCTGGTACGTGAATTCCCAGGTCTCGCTCTCGCCGACAAGAAACGGCCTCACGGTGCCCGTCGAAATAGCATCTATTTTCCACGCATAGCGCTTGCCCTGTTCTAGTGGCCTGGATGCCAACGGATACTGGAACAATGTCGGCTGGATCCGAGAGGCTGAAAAATAGGAGTAGTTCGATACCATCGCATCGTAAGCCGACTGCTGCCCCATGATCTCGACGATTTTCAGTGCATATGACACATGAAAATTGTTGATCGGCGCTGGTGGTATCCAGGTGAAGATCGGTAGTTTTTCCGCAACTTCCGATCCGTCAAATGGCGTCACGAGTATGGGAGGCGACGAGTTGTCAATGGTCTGCTCGTAACAGTCGATCCCTAAACGTGTATCGGTCGTGAAATCCTTGACTTCGACGCAGACCAGGTAATTCCCTGAAGGCACGACGCCCGTCGTCGTGACGATGTTGCGATATGTCGGATCCGTAGTGTTGACTTTGATCGGCGAAATGTCACTGCCTGTCACACGGTGAAATCCCGGCGGAAGCAAGAAAGGCGCAGATTGAGCATCAACCACCAAAATGGGACGAGAAGGAATCGTGACTTCATTAGCAGTACCGTGGAGATAAACTTTGAGAGTCGTCTTTGTCGGATTGATCAGATCGACCACCCAAAGATCGCTTACGCGCAGGCGATTAGGCGGGGGTTGATGGAGAACCACTGTTAGCTGTGCAAAAGCAAGATCCGTCAGAAGCAAGATCAGGACGGCGATCAGGATACCTGCTGCCCTCATTGCGCGAATCGACTGGAAATGCGGATTAAATCTTACTACGCTACCGCTCATTCGATCACTCCATCGCTATGCTATCGCCTATCTCGATTTTGGGCAATGCCACTAGTGTAGAAGGCACTCGCAGCAGTTCGGTCACATCCAGTTCCAATGCGCGGGCGATCTGGATGTGACACATATTTTCAGACGCAAAATATGAAAACTTTTTCACATGTGCAACAGAAAACGGGAAAAATATTTGACACCCTAGAATATCACGCTGGACACCAGTCAATTTGCGCGACATCGTGCCGCTATTTTGTCCCGCCGAAAAAACTCAGTATCCTGTGCTCTTTTTTCAAGAACTGGTGTTAGGACTCACCGTGCTGTTCAAGCTCTGATCGTGCGACGTTTGCATTGGCGTGAGCGACCCATCCGCAGGAGAATGTGATCCCTGCACTAAACCTAACATTCGACAATAGAGATGTCATATCTTTTTACCTCTGAATCAGTTTCGGAAGGCCATCCCGACAAAGTTGCGGATCAGATCTCGGACGCAATTCTCGATGCCATGCTCGCGCAGGACCCAAACTCCCGCGTCGCCTGCGAAACGTTCGTTACGACAGGGCTTACAGTAGTTGGAGGGGAAGTCACGACCAAGGCCTACGTCAACATTCAGGACGTCGTCCGCGGTGTTATTAACCGCATTGGCTATACGAAGGCCGAGTACATGTTCGACGGAAATTCCTGCGGAGTGCTTACTGCCATCCATTCGCAGTCACCCGATATCGCCATGGGAGTTGATACAGGTGGCGCTGGCGATCAGGGGATGATGTTTGGATATGCGACTGATGAAACACCGAACTACATGCCGGCTCCAATTAGCTATGCGCACAAGCTGGTCGAGCGTCTTGCTTACGTCCGCAAGAATGAAACGCACCTCATGCCGTACCTCCGTCCCGATTCGAAGTCGCAGGTTACCATAGAATACGAAGGACGTGCGATCAGCCGAGTTCACACCGTTGTTGTTTCGACCCAGCATGACCCTAACGTCACTCAGGCGCAGATCAAGAGCGATGTGATCACGCATGTGATCAACAAGGTGATCCCTGCAAATTTGCGCGATGCGAATACGATCATTCACGTCAATCCGACAGGCAACTTCGAAATTGGCGGACCACACGGCGATACCGGTCTGACTGGCCGCAAGATTATCGTAGACACCTACGGAGGCCGCGCACCCCACGGCGGTGGTGCGTTCTCTGGCAAGGATCCCTCGAAGGTTGACCGCTCGGCAGCTTATGCAGCTCGTCACGTTGCGAAAAATATCGTGGCGGCAGGGCTGGCACACGAGTGCACCGTACAAGTTGCGTACGCGATCGGGGTCGCAAAGCCTGTCTCGATCAGTGTTGATACGCGAGGTACCGGAAAGCTTTCGGATGAAGAACTCGCAAAGATCATTGAAGAAAATGTTGACCTGACACCCAAAGGCATCATTGCACGTCTTGATCTGCGCCGTCCGATCTACCAGAGCACAGCCGCTTATGGACATTTCGGCCGTGATGAGTTTAGCTGGGAGAAGCTGGACCTCGTTGAGGTATTCAAGAAGGCAGCCGAATCCATCGCTCAACTGGCGTAAGGCTCAATCAATCTTGTCTCCTAAGAGCGGGCAGTAATGCCCGCTCTTTTTTTATTCCTCTTCTTTGCGCAAGTCCACGATCTCAGCACTTGCCTTTGCATTCGCTACCCAAGTCGAAATCAGAAGTGGTTGGCGCTCGAGGAGCATCTGCTCCCGCAACTGGGATTCTCCCTTTTCGAATTCTGCTTGACCAGGGATCGTCTTCTTTAGGAGCTTGATGATGTAGTAAGCATTCTCGCCTCTTACTATTGGGCTGATCGCGCCATCCTGAAGAGCGAAGGCTGCAGCATTCACGGTTGGCTCCTCTCCGATGGTCGGTGTTACTTCGACTGGTCCTATCGTCATGCTCATCACCTTGAGATTCGGGGCTATTGACGAGGCAGCCGTCAGATCGTTTGAGACTCCGAGCTTTGCACGAATGGCATTTGCTCGAGATTCCGCGGAACGAACCCAATTGATCTTCGCGACAAGGCGACGGACGTCGCGTTCTACTTCGACAAGAGGAGACAGGCCTTCCGGCCGAATCTCCGAAAGTCTCGCGACGACAACCCCATGCACCGCAGGAGAATTAAATGGCCTGCCAATTTCCCCAACCTTTGCATCAAACAGCCATCGTGCGAATCGAGCATTCCCAAAGATCGGCACGCTCTGTTTTGTTTGATACGGGGCCTCCGTGACTACTTGGTATTGCTGTGCCTTCGCTGCAGTATCATAGCCGTGGAGCACTGCTTGTTTATAAAAAGCAAGCGCTCGCTGCATCGCTGCTTCGAGAGCCGCTTCCCGGGAAAGCGAGAACTCCAGCGATTCGCCTTTGAACTGAAGATTCGTTCGTCCAAGCACTTCAACAATGTGATAGCCGAAGGCAGATGCAAATGGCGGTTGCACCGAATGCAGTTTCGCTTTGAGGGCAACGTCTTCAAACTCCTTAACAAACACGCCTTTTGTTACCCAGCCAAGGTCGCCACCTTTGCCTGCGGAGCCTGGATCGGCTGACAAATCACGAGCTAGCGTCGCGAAGTCCTCGCCGTTATGTAGTCTCTTATAAATTGACAACGCGACGAGGCGAGCACTGTCACGATTTTCCGGATACCCAAATGAGACCAGGATGTGCCTCGTATGGAAGGTCAACCCTTTTGATTTCGCAACGCTGGTTATTCTTGTGACTCGCGCTCCAAATGGTGTGAAGGTCGTGAGAACATTTCCAGGTTTGAGGGCCACGATTTGTTCCGCGGATAGCGTGTCAGGAAGCTCTTGCGGCAGCAGGACATGTTCATCGATGCGCCGAGATGACGCATCCTGGGCCGTCAGGGCAGCCGCAGCCCTCTGCCAACTGCTGGCTGAAGTGCCTACTTTCGCCGCGATCGTATTGATCCGACGAGCAAACTCAAAGCTATCAAGTTTCGAGATCTCATTCGGAAAGATCACAAATTCAGTTTTGCGCTCTTCAGGATGCGCGAAAAGATTCTTGTGCGACTCGTAGTAGTTCGAAATCTCAGACAGTGTCACACGCTCGATATAAGGCGCCAGTGAATCGGTCGTCGCAATCGTTAATAGCTGGATCTCCGCCTTCGCATGTTCATTATAGAATCGCGCCCAGAGTTCAGAATCTGGAATCATCATTGTCGAGATCATCTTCCGCTGCCATTCTTCAAAAATTGTTTGTTCGCGAAGAGGCGGGATGAGCGCGTGGCGGAGCATCGAATCATTGCGTGGGTCTTTGATCGCACTCCTGTATTCTTTGTTGTGAAACTTGCCCAACGAGTCGGTGAATTGCATTCGGATTGCTTTCGGAGGACTCTCCAGAAGCTGGTTGAGGACTTGCTCATCGGTCACGACGATCCCTAACTTCTCAGCATTCGCGCGAATGAGCGTTCGCGTCAGCAAGTGGTCCCAGGCTTCCTGGCGAACGATGCCAAGTTCATCTTCTGTCGGTTCGCGGTCCTTATTCTGGAGTTGGAGCTGGAGGACTCCTCCATCGATTTCGTGATGATAATCCCACCGTGAGATCTTGACCCCATTAACGTAGGCGATCGCCGAAGTGTCAGGAGCTGTTGAAGGGCCGCGGACTTGACCATAGCCTGCTTCGCTGAAGGACAGCGACCCAACACCACAGATCAAGAAAACCGTGATCCACTTAGCCATGGCACTCGCCAATATGAGCAGACCGTCAAGCGAGCTGCCGACGGTCTGCAAAAAACTTCACTGACAACTGAGACTACTTTGTCTTTGAACGATAGTCAACGACCTTGGCATTGTCCTTCGCAGTCTCGAGCCACTTCGTTATAAATCGCTGCTGTTTCTCCTGCAAGAGTTGCTTGAGCAAAGTCGGCTTCTGTTGCTCGAATTGCTCTTTCGTTGCAGGCATTACATTGATCACCTTGATGATAAAGTACGCATTCTCTCCGCGGATCGGCTGACTGATCTCACCCGGTTTGAGCGAGAACGCTGCGATGTTTACTGCATACTCTGTTCCAATACCCGAGACTGATTCCGCAGGGCCAAGCGTCGCTTGCTGTGCACGCAACGTCGAGTCACTTCCGGCGATCTTGTTCAGGTCGTCATTCGGGCCGAGCTGTGCACGCAACTGTTTTGCCATTGCCGCAACCGATTCAACACGCTTGACTTTAGCAACGGCCTGCTTGATTTGATCCTTCACCTCATCCACCGGCTTGATGCCTTCGGGCTGAATGTCGCTGACTTGCACGATGATCGTCATGTGCGCTGCCGCGATCGTCATAGGTGGCGAGATATCACCTTTCTTTGCTTCGAATACCCAATCGTTCAACTCTTTGCTTCCGAACATTGCCTGACCATGCTTTGTAAGGACAGGTGCTTCGGTCACAACTCGATACTTTGCCGCTGCAGCCGCTTGATCGAAGCCGAGCTTCTCAGCTTGATCGTGAAAGATCTGTGCCTGTTGAGACAGCATCTTTAAGGTTTGTGAACTCGGCTTGATATTCACCGGCACTGTGATGACCAATAATCTTCGCTTTGTGCGGCCAAGAACTTCGATGATGTGATAACCAAACTGAGATGCGACCGGCACCTGCACTTGATTGAGTGGTGCGACATTCGCAACTGCTTCAAATTCCCGAACAAACTGCC
>JABDDM010000013.1 GCA_013287605.1 Ignavibacteria bacterium
CTTGCCAGAGGCAGTGGAAACTGCTCCGCCCGAGCAGTCTTGATAGGCTCGCTGTTAATGGCAGCGGGAATCCCGCAGGACGACATCCGTATCCTGGTAGGAAAAATCCGAACTTCCAGTCATGACGATTTCTCGGAGAGCGATCACGTCTGGCTGCTTTATCGATCCTCAGCGGGTAAGTGGATTCGCATTGACCCGCCGATGCTTGTGAAAGAAGAGAGCGGATCAATTGCCTTCCGCGATACCGTCAGCAAATGTACTACAATCCAGTATCTTCCGCAAATGGCCTTTTCTGTTGATGGAATCTGGAAGCTGCGGAGGGAGACAACCACTGAAGCGTTGGAGTGGGCGACGTTCAGACCGCAATTTATTGGCAACGTCCACCGCGATATCGAGTACGATGCCCTGCAGGGTCTGTGGGAAGGAGAGGCTAATCGAGAGACTCTCATTAACAAATACCTCAATTGGCTCCATTTTGATATTGTCGATTGGAAGAGTGGCAAGGATTACCGTCCGGAAGAACACTTCGACAGTGCTTCGTTCGACGCCGGATGGGCGCTGGTACAGAAAAATCTCGGTCTTTTCAAAGCATTAGTGGTTACGCGCGGATTGGAGAATCTCAAAGACAGTGATTACTTCTCATTCCACTCAGCAGCTCACGCAATAGCGGATTTCTATTCGCATTCCACGTATGCGCATTTCGCCCCGCTCGAAACATCACCTACGTCGGACCTTCTACAAATTCCAGTCTACACGCCTGGCGCTCCTCCAGACCCGAGCGGGTATCTTTACTCAAACCTTGTGTCTAAGTTTACCGTCAATCGCAGTTTCGTCGAATCCGCTGGGCTTGATGTCACCAAGTGGAACGGACGGTTAATCTCGGGCAGGTATGCGGAACCGCACGAGAAACGTTTGGGATGGGGATTCGAATGGGACGATACAATGTCCGAAGAGACGTTTAAGACACGCCCGAATTGGCGTAATGAACTTCTCCTTCCGAGGCACGATGAGATTGCGGTCGATAAGGATCACGGAGCTCCACGTCATCATGTGCTCTATATTACTGACCCAGTGCCCGATGGCAAAGAGTTGGATCGTACGTATTTCTCGAATCAATTCCGATGGCGGAAAGATGCTGCGATCCGGCACATTCGAAACGAATTTCAAAAGTGCATTGCAACTCAAGCATCGTAGGGTGAAAGACGATTGAGAGTAGCGATGGTTTACTTGTCCCTCTCAATCAAATTTGGATTAACATCAAGATAAGGGAAACTAATTATAGGCAGTTTGACGTTTAATAGTTAGTTGAGCCAATAATCCCCTTGGCGCCCCGGAGTTTGTAGCATCCCCTCGGACGGGGAAACCCCATCACTACGTTCGCTTTCATTTCTTAAACGCGAGCTAAAGCTCACGCTGCATCGATTCTGCCATTCTACAGCCTTCAAAACTTGCCCAGAAACCTTGTCAGTCAAATTGGCGAAAGAAATCAACGTAATCACCTCAATCCGCGGAATCCAGGTTCGTTTTCTGTGAGAATGAGAATTATGAATAAAGTTTTCACACACACAAGCTTGGAAAACACTAACTGCCGTTTTTAGCCTAGAATCAATAGGCCGGTCGCTGGATTATGAAAAAAGTTTTCACAGCACAGCAGCAGATTCGGATGATGAGCCCCGACTGTTCCCGTTTCCTGTTCTCCGACTCCTGTTACCTGCTCAGGATTTCTTTTCAGGGAAGAGCTCAACGGTCACCATGTTTTTGCGATTGAGGTATCTCTTGGCTGTGGCGTGGACAGATCCCGGCGTCAGGCTATCGATCATCGCACGGCGCTCCATGACTAGCTGCGGATCTTCGCCCATGTCGTGATAGCTCGTGAAGACGGTCATCCAGTAATTGTTCTCTTTGAGCGAAGTTTCGAGTTCGCTTCGCTGGATCTCCTGGACTTTGTGAATGTACGTCGTATCGAACGGCTTCATCATTGCCGTATCGAGCTGCCTGAGCGCTTCGCCGACCAACTCATCGACGCGCGCTGGATCGCAGCCAAAACGGATCGTGATGGCATATTTGGAAGCAGGATAGCGAGAGACCACACCGCTCACGCCAACGCCATAGACGCCGCTCTTATCTTCACGCAGGTCTTCGCGAAGTTTGATATTAAGCACTTCCGCCAATTCCTGAATATCGAATCGATTCTTGAGCGACCACTCGAACGGTCCCGTGATCGTGACATTGACCGAGCTCTTTGGCTCGATGCCTTTATAGACTTTCTTCTCAATGATGCCGAGTGGTGTATTAATATGCTCATCCACCCATGTTTTATGAATAGCAGAAGCAGGCAGGCTGGCAATGTACTGCTCGACATAAGGCCGAACTGTCCTCGGTTCGAAGTTGCCGATCAGATAAAACGTAAAGCCGCCGGCATCCTTGAACGATTGTTTGTAGAATGCGAGCGATGTCGGAGGGTCGATCTTATCGAGCACTGCGAGCGTGAGCGGCTTCCGGCGTGGGCTGTACTGCGTCATTGTTGCGGCCAGCGTGTCCTGGAATGCAGTCGTTGGATTGCGATCGCGGTTCTGAAGGAAGCTACGGATCTGCGTGAGCATTGCACGAATTGCATTGCTATCAATCCGAGGCTGCGTAAAGCGCAGATACGTAAGCTGGAACATCGTCTCCAGATCTTTGGCAGTAGAATTTCCGCGAACCCCTTCACCAAGCGGACTGATGTACATTCCAACATTCACGGTCTTGCCGGCGAGCATCTTGCTGAGTGTGACGGGTTCGAATTTTCCAACGCCCGATGGATCGACAATGTTTGTCGCGAATTGTGCGGAAGTGAGTGTCGCATCAGGTGCGAGCGAAAATCCGCCTGATCCCTGCGCGCCAAACAGTATTTCGTCAGCTTTGAAATTGGTCGGCTTAAGAATGACGGTCGCTCCGTTGGAAAGCTTCCACTCAATCGCACCGATCGATGGAATCTCCTTTTCGGAGACAATCTTTCCGGGAGTTGGCAGCTTCGCGACGAGTGGTTCGTTGGTGCTCTTATCGACGAACTTCGTGGTCTTCTCCTGCTGCACCGTCGCAAGAACGGCGAGCAATTCCTGCGTAGATGGAACGTGGATGGAGTCTGTCGCGGGGGCTGACAGCGACATGGTAACGCTTCCGTCATTCAGTCGCTCCCGAACGTGCGTGTTGATCTCCTCGAGCGAGATGGTCGGTACATACTGTTTTGCCAGCTCATACTCGTAAGTGATACCGGGGATCGGCTCATTCGTGAGGAAGTTGCGGACGTACTCGCCGACCAGTTGATTCGAGTTTGTTTTGTCGCGCTCGTTGTATTGATTTTCTGATGCTGTCAGCAACCCCTTCTTTGCGCGATCAAGCTCGGACTGGCTGAACCCCTGATCCTTGACACGATAAAGTTCGCGAAGCGCTGCATGAACGCCTTGCAAAAGTGAATCTGGTTTGAGGACAGCATAGACGTTATATGAATGCGTATGCCCCAGACCTCTACCTTCATACGAACCGACACGAACATAGGGAGGATTCGTCGTTTGCTGAATTTCGGACATGCGTGCATTGAACATCTGATCACAGAGCCCGTGCATGAGATCCCGTCGATAGTCTTTGATTGTTTTGGTCTGAGTCTCCGGCCAGGAATGTTCAAGCTGAAATTGCGCATACTGAAGTTCTTTGTCCGTCTGGACAGAGACGTATGGCTCGCTGTGCGCAGGAACATCATATTGAGTTCTCGACCGCTCGTTCACTGGGTTCTGCATCGAACCAAAGAGACTTGTAACTTCCGAAAGCATTTGCTGGGGATCAATGTCACCAGTAATCGCGATCGCCATAAGATCCGGGCGATACCAATCGCGATAGAAGCTACGCAACGTTTCATAGTGCGCGGTATCGATCACAGGCTTCATGCCGATCGGAAGGCGATCTGCATAGTGCGACCCCTTTAATAAGATCGGCAGCTCCTTTTTCTCGATGCGCTGGTCAGCACCAAGTCCGAGGCGCCACTCTTCGCCAACGACGCCACGCTCTTTGTCAATCTCGATCGAATCGAATGTAACATTGTGTGCCCACTCGCTCAGCACTTCAATGCCTTTGTGCAGAACATCGCCTTTGTTCGTTGGCAGTTCAAGCATGTAGACTGTTTCGTCGAACGAAGTATAGGCGTTGAGATGAGCGCCGAATCGTATGCCATTTGATTCAAGCAGACTCACGAGATCGTTCTTCGGATACTTCTTTGTGCCGTTAAAGGCCATGTGCTCCGTCAAGTGAGCAAGCCCTTGCTGGTCATCGTTCTCGAGAATCGAACCTGCTTTTACCGCAAGACGAACCGAGACGCGCTGCTCGGGTTTCGCATTGTGGCGAATGTAGTAGGTCAACCCATTCGGAAGTTTTCCTGTGATCACCAGTGGGTCAACAGGCAGCACGGTATTTTCTGAAGTGCCCTGTGCGAAGAGGACGCCCGATGAAGAGAGGAGAAGTGTCAGCAGGATGCCGCTGAAATAACGTTTCATATTTTTTAATTCGAATGCGAAATAGAATCAATGGCAAGTCAACAACAGTTACTGCCCAAGTGGTGCAGAAGGGAGCGGACGTTCCCTCATTTTGATCCCTCCAGGAACGACAAACGCCGACTCATTGGGCCGACGCACTGTATCAATGCTGACGGCAGTCACCACAACGGTGTCGCCTGCCGCCACACTGGCCCGCTTGAGCAGTACACCCTTCCAGATATAGAGTTCGAGTGGAGTCCCAGTAATTTTCCAAATATCTGCTTTGAGACCAAGTACCGTATCCTGCCCCACGAGCTTTCCTTTCTCTGAAAGAATTGTTTGAGTAATCTTTTCGGGCGACGGGATATTGGCGGCGCTGAGATGGAACAGGCTGTCAAGCTGCGGGTCTTTCCAATGCGTGCCCTCGCCGCGATCGAGCAGGCAAGTATAGATGTCCGGCCCGACTGAGATTGTGAGTCGTATCATTGGGCGCAGCGCTTTCTCTTCAATATGCTCCCAATTCACATACTTCGTTTCGCGTCTGCCGTACTGATCAAAATAGAGATCCTCTGTTCCTCGACCAAGTCCCGAGTATATGTAATGCACATGGATATGTTCGATCGGGTAACGATGAAACTCACCGGGCGTAACAGGCTGCTCTTTCTTGCAACCGGCAGCAAGTAGCGCGATAGAGAGAAGTGCGAGAGATGGAGTGCGAATGGTCACGTTTTTTTTCCGATGACAGCACGGTACAGAAAGAGCAAGATCATTGCCCCAACGACGGACATCAGGAAGCCAACCGGCTCGTCCCCGTGATACATTCCAAACGCACGACCGACGAACCAGCCGATCACCGATCCGGCAAGTCCGATGATCATGGTAACAATGCAACCTCCGGGACCCTTGCCCGGCATGATAAATTTCGCAACTGCGCCGATCGCCAGACCGATCAGCGCCATCCACAAGTACTGCATGAGATTATGTTATCTGTTCAGATGCGAGTTGGTGAACACATGAGACTATGAAAAGGGATTCCAACAATTACGACCTAGCGGTTGGGGTGCTCCGTCGCTGCACATCCTGTTCGGTGCCTAAGTGAGCCAGACTATCGCGCAATGCATTGTAACGGGAAGTCAGGTCAATGTCACGGAATCGAAAGCGATTACCGCCAGCGCTATCGAAGATCACATTGCCATGCGCGCTGTCGAAAAGTCCGAGCAGATCGATCACCACGCCGTTGGTCAGTTGTTCGAGCGAGTCGTAGATCGGCCGCCAGTTTGGTGCGAAACGCTCCGGTTTAAGCAAGTACGCTCGCAACTGTGTACGACTTCCCGGGTCATACGAACGCTTAAGAGTTGTGTCGACATAATGCGAGCACTGGTCGATCGTATTCCGAAGCGCTGCATGAAGCGAATCGTTACTCATCATTGCGCTTTGGAAGGCAAGAATTGCGGCGTGTCGCAGGCTATCGTTCAGCGCTGCCGTTGCACTCTGGAGGATCGGTACGTAAACCGTAAGTGAATCCTCAAGCCTCTGACGTGTCTTCTCGATCAATGCAGCACTTGCGTAGTACCTATACAGCGAATCGAATAGCGTCGAATGCGTAGTGGGTTTGGTTGCGGTACCAGACCAGGCAGCATTCGAAGCACTATCAGCAATGTTTCTTAATTGCTCTGGCTCGAGGCGGCCACTTTTCGTGCAGCAGCAGAGGCATAGAAGGAACAGTGCGATGCCTGTTCTCTTCATACCAATGCCAATGGTTGCTGCTGTAAGAGATGTTCAAGCCACATGAGAGAGAGCTTCTCTTCAAGTGAATTTGCTTTCAAGCGGTCGTTCAGATGCTGGAAGTCTACCAGGTCCAATTCCTGATCCTGATCGAAGCAACTGAAGACGTAGCCGGTTTCTTCCTGCGTGACTGGATCAAGATGGCGCTGCAAGCATTGCGCGCAGACCTCTTTCATCATGCACTGCATCGGCGAATTGATCGAACCGATGGCGACATGATTCTTCGGAAGTAGATCGTAGAGTTTGCCGCCAGGCCTGCGTGACATCTTGACCGCAGCCATCATTCTGTCTGAGCCGATTGCAATAACCCTGTTGACCGTTGAGAGAGGAAAAAGCTTCTGCACACCAAGTGTACCTGCTTCATAAGCCAGCATTGCTTCGATAATGTTCGCACGGATGTGCGCATCCTGCGATCGATGCGTTTCGATCTCGATTCCTGCATCTGTGGAATAGATCACCTGGTCGGTATACGCTTCGATCTCTTCGCGCTTGAATAGATCCTCGCCAAATTTGTAACCGGCAAAGTAGATTACCTTATTGCCATTCTCCTTCATCGCCTTGGCGATACTAAAGAGAACGGCGTTGCCTAGTCCACCGCCGGCAAGTAGTACTGTCTCGCCTTCCGGAATCCTTGTGGGGGAACCGGTTGGTCCCATGACGATGACCGGCTCGCCAGGCCTGAGCGTCGCGCAAAGCCTTGAGCTTGAGCCCATCTCGAGTACAATGAGAGAAAGCAGTCCTTGCTCTTTGTCAACCCATGCGCCAGTGAGTGCGATGCCTTCCATCGTCATGACCGTGTCATCGATCCTTGGCGCCAACTTTTCAAAGTTCTGCAGGCGATAGAACTGACCTGGATGAAAATGCTCGGCTGCCGCAGGTGCGCGCACGATCACTTCGACGATCGTGCGAGTAAGCCGATCGACGCGTACGACTCGTGCGAGGAGCTGATCATCCATCTCGCGTTTGAATGCGATCCACGGCTCGATTGAATCTTCAGGCCTCGCTCCATTGCCAAGGACAGCTCGCACCACTTCGGGGTAGCCATCCTTTGCGCTCGCCATCGCTTTTACAACGTTACCTGCATACTTGGGATGATTGTCTCCGTAGTAAGTGATGTACTTTCCGTTCGATGAGTAACTCGTAAAAAATTGTGGCCGTGTCTTGTCTTCGACGAGTTCATCCGAATCATCAAGAGCATAGCTCCGGAAAAAATCTTTCCAGTCGTCCATCTTGAATGTGCCCGGGCGTTCTTTTTCGTAGATGGTATTGGGACTTGTTCCTGCGGCAACGCACACGGTCTTTGCGAAGAGCTCGACCAGCTCGCCCGTGCCTCGCCATTTGCCTTCAACTACTGCCTGCCGCTCGAATCGAATAGCCTGCACCGCATCCTTCTCGTCAGGTATGATCTCGACGGGAGACATGTTCTCGACGTAATAGATACCTTCTTCAAGCGACTTCTCGACCTCTTCGTGGTTCAATCGATATGCTGGCGAATCCTGCAGCGACTTGCGATAAGCGATCGTCACGCCTCCCCATTTGCGAAGCAGTGGAATGAAGTTCGGCAGCTCTCCGGCTTTCCTTGCTCGCTCTCGTTCTGCGCGTATCGCATGCCCATGTTCAATGAAGACTGCGAGCACTTTTTTGTCATCGGTACCCAGTCGCTTATCGACCGGCTGACCGGCATCCACAAGTTTTTCATAACGCTGATAGTACTTTTCGACCTGGACCGGATAGTAGGCCATCAGTTCTGTGGCCGTGTCGATCGCTGTCAATCCGCCACCGATCACGACTGCAGGCAATTGTACCTGGAGGTTCGTCATCGTTTCCCGTTTTTGCGCACCGGTGAGCTGAAGCGCCATGAGGAAGTCACTGGCTTTGCGAACGCCCCGAATCAGGTTGTTCTTCATCTTGACGATCGTCGGCTTGCCGGCGCCTGACGCGATCGCGATGTGATCGAACTTGTATCGATCGAAAGCGTCTTCTATGCTAAGCGTACCGCCGAATCTCACGCCACCATACATTGAAAGCGTTCTTCGTCGAGCGAGCGTGAGATAGATCGTGGTTAGAAAATTTTTATCCCATCGGACCGTGATGCCATACTCTGCTACACCACCGAATCCATCCAGTGTTCGGGTGTCGAGTGCTTTGTAGAGTGAGCTCCAATTTTCAAGCGGTCTGGGAGCGGTCCAGCTTCCATCGGATTCGAAATATCCGGTATCCTCTTCGGCGAGTGGTTCTATCTTGAGACCATCAATGCCCACAACGCCGAAGCCTTCATTTAGTAAATAATGCGCAAGCGTGTACCCTGCGGGTCCCAAGCCCACGATAAGCACATTCTTACCATTGTAGGGCAACGCATAGGGACGCTTGATACTGAGGGGATTCCATCGTGCGAGAAATGCGTAGATCTCAAATCCCCAACGCATGCCGAGCACATCCGTAAGCGCGCCAGTTTCAGCCTGCGGAATATTGACAGGCGATTGCTTTTGATAGATGCAGCCCTTCATGCAATCATTGCAGATCCGGTGACCGGTGCCGGGGCACATTGGATTATCGATCATGATGAGCGCAAGCGCCGAGATCGAATCTCCATTGTCGCGCATCACGTGCATTTCGCTGATCTTCTCCTTGAGCGGACAGCCAGGGAGTGGTATGCCAAGTGGATTCTTTTTGTATCCACCTTCTTTTTCAGCGAAGCCTTTTGAACAGGAATCGCGTCCTCGCTCGTGACAGAAGATACAATAATCTGTCTCTGATTGCACTAGGCGAGGCGACATTCTTGTATCCGTCAGGGCGAATCCATCGCGACGTCGAAAATGATCTTCCGGACCAGCAAATTTCTCAGGCAGGAGCGAGTCGGGTCGAATCACCTCAACGAGATGATCATAGTCCATCGGATGTGGAAGATGATAGCTCGCCCAATCACGAGTGCGAGTGCGCTGTTGCCTGTCGTAGTTAATCCATACAGAGTAGGCCTCGAGGAGAGATACCAGTTTCGATGCTAGTTCGGAGTCGCTGCCACTCAATCGCGCGCGGATTTCAGCAGGGATATTTGCCCGAATGGAATCGAGCGTTGAAGTGTCCGGCTCTTTTTCAAGCGATGCGATTCTGAGTGCTACTCGGGTAAAATGGAGTTCTGGATCGCCTGGCGCTGGCTCGACAATGTTCAATGAGAATATCCACTCACCAAAGGCAGAGAGTTCTTCCGGAGTGGCTACCTTGAGAACCGATTCAAGATCTTTGTATTTTTTCAGCGCACGTCTTGTCAGGAATTCGCGCTTGAATTCGAAGATGACCATATCGCGCTTGGCGATCTCGATCTGTTTGCTTCGAAAATCTTCGACCTTGAAAAGTCTTGCGACGAATTTGCCAACGTGCGGCGCCATTTCGACCAGCAGGTTCGAGACCACGATCTCGCCCGTCGCTTCCGGTCCGACAGATTCGTAAGCCTCAAACCGACGCACAAGATCAGGATGCGTTTCCCGAAGTTCATCGAAGAAGAGATGATGTAGATCTCGCAGTTTGGCGGGCTCATGAAGATCCTCATACGCAAAGCCGGAAACTCCTAATTCGAGAGCGTCAGCCGTTGGATTGGTAGCTATGGAAGGGGCTAAAAACTGCTCAACTGCATCAAGAAGCATGTGCTGGGTTCGTTTAATCCTGGGCTGATGTAGCAAATTCACCACTTTAGCCAAGTTACTGCAGGGCAATGGATGAGCTTTAACCAAAAATTGAGGCAATTCCCTTCAATTGAGGGCAAAAATTTGTGCCTTTTTTTTGGCTTCCGGATTGGGTAAGTTTGAGTACTGCTCAACTAAATACTTCTACGGAACCTGAGACCGCCAGCATGAAGCGCCCAGAAACTCTGACTGCACCAGAAGAAACACCGTTGCCGCTTTATGAGCGCATGAGCTACCTGATCTATGCAGGTGCGCTTCTGGCGCTCTTTTGCATTGTTCATGAACCGGAAGCGGGCGTGAATTCAATGGGTGTTGCCAGAAGTTCTCAAATACAAGCACTGGAGCCCTCAAGGGATTTTCCTCCACAACGTCATCAACCGGCCTCTGCTCGCTCTCCACTCACTACTCATGACACGCTCATTCCGACTTCTGTGCTTTCACAACTGAAACAGTACGCCCGCCAACGTCAATCCGGGATCGATTGACCGAGCCTGGAGAAAAGAGCCGTTTTCTCTCCGGCATCATAGACGAGAAGGTTCTTCTCTGCATGGCCAGTTGTCGAGGCAAGAAGGTCAGTTGCGGTCATTCTATACAGCCGCTTTCGAGCTTCGTCGATCACAAGATACTCCATCCCTACTCCCTTGAGGAAATCGAGCAAGGCTTCTGGCGAATCACCGGCTTGCCGCAGATTTCTTGGGCCGAACTCCATTAGCATCGTGATCGGCTTACGGGAAGCGGATCTCAGATAGTTTGCGAGACCTTGCAACACTTTGAACTCGGCACCCTGAACGTCAATAATGAGCATATCTGGAGCAAGTCCTTCATCTCGGCAAAATTCATCCAACTTGACCGCTTCAACCTCCTGCGCCGCCCTCGTTTCTCCTTCACCAGAATAAATCTGATGATCGCCCGAGTTCGAGGAGCTGAGAAAGAGCTTGAGCACTCCTTTTACCTCTGCGACAGCTTCATTTCTCGTCAGGACGTTTCTCAAATGATTGTCAGCGATGTTTTTGCGGAGAAGTTCAAAGTTATCGCGAGAAGGCTCAAAGGCGATTACCCTTCCAGAATCGCCGGCGGAGATCGAAGCGAGTAATGTGTAGTAGCCGATGTTTGCTCCAACGTTCAGCACAGTCATTCCAGGGAGAATCGAACGCATGACCAATCCGCTTTCAAACGGCTCATATCTGCCATATACAAGGAATTGATGCGCAACGCCACCATCTTCAGCGCGCATGCGAAGCGTTTTGCCTGGAAGACCTTTTAAAGCAACTCTCGTTTCCCCAGTCAACCCAAACAAGCTGAGCTTCCGGTGCAACCGATAGCTCAGCTTGTGATGAAAATTATTCATTGGCTTGGAGCGATCTGCTCCAGAGCCCGTCAGCGTTATGAGCAGCTTTCGCGTTACATCAAAGGCGATCCGCTGCAGAATATTCACGCGGACTTCTCTGACTGCGGCAAGTTATTTTCCAAGTTGCTTAAGGACATAGGCAATGATGTCGGCACATTGTTGGTCGCTTAAAATGTCCTTGCCATAGAATGGCATCGCATCTGATCCAACGCGAAGCGCTTTCGCTCCGGTCATCGCATCTTTCATTGCGTCCTTCATGGGCGGACCAATTTTCTTGTCTGTAATTGAATGACAATACTGGCATGAGCGCGCCCAGAGTGCAGCACCGTTCTTATCGTCACCTGGAAGCTTCAAAATCGCTTTTGCTGCTGCAGTTGCAGCGGTCTCATCAAGCTTGTCATTTTGAGTAAAGGCCGGTCTTGCCCCCCACTTGATCGTGAGGTTGGTTCTAATCCCATCCGGACCGGCGGAAATTGCAGCGAGGTACTCATTCAATGCGTCAGCTTGAGCAGCAGTGAGACCTTTCGTGTAATCGCCGTCGGGATTGGTGCGATCATAAACCGCTGCGCAAAGGGCTCCGCCATAAGCATATTTCTTAAGATCAGCACCTTTGAACATCCCATTCCATGTTGATGTGCGGCTCGTGACACCGACGAGCGTGTGTCCGGGCCGCATGCGTGTATCGTTTGTGGCAGGCTGACCGTCTGCGTGACATGATGCACAGCTCACTTTTTTCTTCCCGAGTGCTGTGTTGTAGTAGATCTTTTGTCCTTCAAGTGCCTTCCCAGCTATCACAACCGCAGCTGTTTTGGCAGTGTCGGTGGCAACCGGTGCAGCGTGGGAAGTGTCCGTTGCAGTGGTTGCCGGCTGAGTTACCTTTGAGGAGTCAGTGGTCGTCGTCTGCGACGTATCCTTTTTGCAGCCAGGAAGCAGTGAAATGGATACAACTACTAGAATTGCGCAAGCTGCCAGTGAGAGCAATTGGATCGATCTATTCATACGAAAACGAAAATGTGGTGACGAGAATGGCCTGCCAACCGAGCAAAGCCTCAAATAATGACACATCAGGCGTCAGAAATATACAACACCTGCGCCAATCACTTAGCGACTCAGAGTTCGGTCACTGATCTTCTTCCGGCAAATCCGCCATCGAGGGTGTGCCAGTATCCGATTTCCGTTTCCGGCAGTCGATAGCACAGCAAGACCTCTTCGCCATTTGCACGAGTAGCAGGAAAATCGATCAGACCAGCATTCATATCTTTAACTTGCACACCAAGCTGGTTGAGCTCCGTGACAATCTCCACCAGGCGCTCCATCTCGAACGGAAAAATCTTTTGACCGTTTGGCCCCATGCCGCCAAAGTATCGGTGCTTATGTACATCATAGCCTTTGCTGTCAAGCACAACTTTGAGTCTCGTAATCTCCTCAACTTTTGGTTTGATTTCCAATAGCAACGCCTGCGCTTCTTTTAAGGTGAAGTATTTGTCGAAGTGCGTTGTCATGTCAATTCATGCTAAACATACCCTTGACAATATATCCCGCCATGCTCGGATTTTCTTTTAGTCTGCGTATCGAGTAGGCGTACCAATCCGCACCGAATGGAACGTAGACACGCAAACGAAAACCTTCCTTGATCAATTTGGCACGAATCTCTTCTCGTACTCCGAGCAGCATTTGAAATTCAAAGCTTGTGAGCGCTCGATCATACTTTTTCAATAATGTTTCAGCCCCTTCGATTAGAACATCATCGTGTGTTGCAATGCCAATGTATGCGCCACCCTGTAGTAGTTGATCAAGCACCGCCAGAAAATTTCTCTGGATCTCACCCCGATCCTGAAACGCAATTTCCGGATCTTCGCGGTAGATGCCCTTACATAGACGGACATTGGTTGTCACGGCGTTCTTCAATCCGTCCTCAAGCAAGCGTCGGACATCGTTCTCGGTGCGTCTGAGATATGCCTGTAAGACAACGCCAACATTGGTGAATTCCTTTCGAAGTTTTTGATAGAGCTCGATCGTCTGCGTGGTGTACGGGGAATTTTCCATATCAAATCGGACGAACATCCCACCGGACCCTTTTGCCGTATCCAGGATCTTGCGAACGTTCTGTTCACAAAGTTCATGGTCGAGCGCAAGTCCGAGCGAGGTCAGTTTGATCGAAAGATTTCCATCAAGCTTTTCGGCGTACAGCGTCTGAATGACTTCACAGGAGTAGCGAGTATTTTCTGCGGCTTGTTCCCTATTGGTGATGAACTCACCAAGAACATCGACTGTCGCCATTGCGCCTTTGGCGTTCAGACTCCGAACTGTGTTTACGGCATCCAGGAGTGTCGGGCCTGCGATATATCTTGCACTTACTTTTTGAACGATCGGCTTCGGAACGAATGGCAGCAAGCCGGTTATGATCTGGTTGAACAAATTCATTCCTGAGTAATTAGAACATTCTCTTGAGTCCGGAGCGGTCGAAGATGTGGATCACCGGCCGGAGTCGATCAGCAACAAGAAATCTTCCCAGTTCGTCCGGCATCGGCATATGCGAAAGAAAACCACCTGCCGCCCCGCGAGCAGCCCGCTCGGAGACAGTTGTGCCATCGCTCGCACTCAATGTTTCAAAAATCCCGCGTGATGATATCTGCGCCTGACTTTCAAAACTTACTGTGAAATAAATATTGGCATCACCCGCAGCTATTGGCGCAACGATCGGTTCAGTGAACACGCGGTGCCAGAGTGTGGCGGTGTCGGTAAGCGAGAAAGCGGTTATACCGCTCGCAACATCGCTCTCGATCGTTCGAAAGCCGCTCGCAAACGCAGTATGGCTATTGAGCGAAATATTTCCGCCCAGAAACTGGACCGGATGCTTCCAAACGAGCTTTGCGCTGTTCGTTTCGACCCCTTGATACTGCAGGATCACGGCCTCTCTTCGTTGATCTTTCGCTTCACCCAACGCTCCGAATACAATCGATGGCGTTTCGGATTCATTGATTGCAATATTCGACGTGATCCTGAGTCCAGGCAATCCAAGACTTGCCTTTTTTATACCGTTCGATCCAAGTACAAGAATTGTATCAGCATCCTGTGCTGCAAGGACGAGGTAGATAAGGTCACGCTTTTGGGAATAGGCTGTTGATGTGATGGATGATGGTGACTTGAACATCCACTCTTGTTTGCCATTTCCAATCTCAAAGGCATGTACTTCGGAACCTGCTGTGACAACAACGCTCTTCGAAGTGAGGAGCGAAGGCGCAGATGGAACAGCATTCACCGATGCCTGCCAAAGTATTTTGCCATCCGGACCAAAGGCGTTGACTAACCCGGAAATGCCAATTGCGTATAGCGTATCACCTGATGCGAGGAGTTGATCGATCGGAGAATGATCGGTTAGCACCAGCATGCGACCGAGAGAATCATGCTCATCGAAAAATACGATACGCCCGTTCCGGGCGCCAACAGCATAGCTAAACGGCTTCGACAGTGGCAGCGGGGCAGTTGACCAACCTCCCTGGACTGCATTGCTATCGATCGGTTTCGACACGCCGACGATATCAGGTCCGCCGCTCACACCCACATGATGCGAGCCATCCATCGTCAGACCGATCGAACTGCGACTGTGCGGAAGCGACACTTCCTTGCTGCAGCTCGCCAGCAATAGGATCAAGACAAGGCAACCGATCTCTTTTGTTCTACTGATCACTGGTTAATGTGCACGGTCAAATAATGCAAGTGCCTTATTCAGTTTGCCTTCATCGGCACGAGCACCGAGTTGGATCGCTTTCTGTATTTGCTCGAGTGACGCTCCCACATTACGTGCTCCCATGATATGCGAGAAAAGTTGTCGTTCCCATCCAAGTTGTGTGAGCATACCAACAATAGCAAGTTCGCGTGTCACAATATCGAGTCCGGGGCGAGATAACGTTTTGCCATAGCCTTCCGTCACCGCCCACAATGCCAATTCAGGGCTTAGTGTTTGGAGTGCTTCGCGTACAACATTTGCATTGGCAGCATAAACTTGTCGGTACAATTCTTCGCCACGCTCAAGATTCTGTTCGTGCGTGCTGAACGCCTCGAGCATTTCTGCTTCCCAAGGCAGGCTTTCATCTTCGGGCCATGCACGATGAAGCGCGCGAGCAGCTTCCAGTGCTGCGGGAAATCCGGCGAAGAGATACGTCTGGAGGGCGCATTCATAACACTCACTCCACGTTGCGGAACGATCGCGTTTGAGATGTAGGATATGCTCACTCAACTCAGAATGCAATTCTGGTCGCGAGGCAAGAACGGCGAGAGTGATGAGTGCATCTTGGCGCATGGAAGATGCGAACGGGAGTAGAGCGAGCTAAAGTGCCGAATGCGAACTCGCGCGCTCAGCCGGACCCTCGTTGCCATATCCCGTAATGATCGAAAGAAAATTCGACCAACCGGCAATCGTCACCATGACGAGATGGCCAAAAAAGAACAATACCAACATCGCCATGAAGACGAAATGGAGCACGCGTGCAGTATCATATCCTCCGAATATTGCGGCAACAAAGCCAAACTGCACCGGCCAATAAATGCTGATGCCGGTGAGGATTACGCAAAGACCGATGAGGATCACAGACGTGTATGCAAGCTTTTGCAACGCGTTATACTTTCGAAAGAAAGGATGCTCTTTCTGAATCCGGAGATAATATTTGATCATTGGCAACACACCTTTGACATCCTGTCTGCCGAAGAGCGTCGTCGTTCTACCACGACGAGTCAGGAGATTGTAGAGAACCCATGTAGTACCATTGATGAAGAAGATCCACATCGCGAAGAAATGCCATTGGCGCGCATAGGCTAGTCCGCCATATTGAATGATGGGCGGCAGCGTCCAATCGCCGAAAATCGGTGAAGCGTTGTAAATGCGCAAACCGCTTGTCACCATGATGAGCAGCGCGAAAAAATTCACCCAATGAGTTATGCGAATGATGATCGGATGGAAGTAGACTTTTTTCTGCATCGTCAGATCCCCGCGAACCAGTCGTACCCTTCATCTTCCCAATAACCGCTCGGCTTCTGGTCCGTCACCCAAAATGAGATGATCCACTTTGCACTCTTATAGCCAAGTTTCGTCGGCATTACAATCCGCATGGGCGCGCCATGATCGAGAGTGAGTGGTGCATTGTAGGCCTCGTAACACAAGAGTGATTGTGTTTGGCGCGCACTAGCAATATCATACGAAGTGTAGTATCCATCGGCCGAGGTGACATAGACAAATTTGCCACGAGGCTCAGCGCCTATGAGAGCAAGAAAATCGACAATTCTTGCACCACCCCATTTCGGATTAATACTCCAGCCTTCAACACAAACATGCTTCGTATTCTGCACACGCTTTGGAAGCGCTTTGATCTGCTCTAGCGAATAACGACCGGGCTTCGCCACGAGTCCTCCAACTTCAAGCGTCCACCTCTTCTCGTCGACGAGCCGCAGATCGAGATCGTGCGGCGAATCCGTGTTAACTCTGAAATCTTTTAGGGGAGTGAGATCGGCATCCGGGAATTCCGGCGAGAGTTTATTCGGATCGAAGACGCTCGCCTGGACACGGTCGTTGAATTGCTGAACCTTCCTCAAAAACGTTTCGGTCTTTCCCTCTGGCCTAAGGTTGCAGGCACTAAGTAACGCCAAAGGAGCCAAGCGTATCAGCGTCCTTCGACTGAGCAGACTTCCTTCAGTGCCCTCAGATCGAGGCAGAATGATTCGCGCCTCTTTACCTAAACTCATTGCTAAGTAGTGCGACAATTATACAAAGCACCCTTTACAATAATACGCCTGTTCCAAAGATAATGGATTGAGAAACGACCGATCCGACGAACGAAGAATCAGTTGCGATAGTGAATTGAAACACCGAACATTCGGGGCGTTCCGTAATGCGTACCGCCAAACGTCGGTTCAAATTTGTACAAGTACTTTGTATCGAACATGTTGGTAATCGTGCCGACGACTTTGATCGGCATGCCCAGCAGCATTTCCAAATCGGCGCCGACTGAGACATCAAACGTCATATGCGGCGCCACCGATTTGTCCGGCGAGCCAGCAATATCGCTTTTCAGGTTGAGCATATTGATGACATCCTGACTGTATCCACGCCGCAGAAGTTCGGCTTTTGATCCTGCCTCATCGGGGCCTTTGCCTGTGCTATCAACCAAATCGAACGGAAGACCCGAATCGAATCTACCGCCGAGCACTACGAAGATTCCCAAAGGAAGTGTGTACTGCAATAACAGAGTGCCAGCAAGCAATTCATTTTGTTCTGTATTGAACTGAGTTTCGCCAGCGAACGAATGGCTGTATCTATCCCCCTCTTCACCAAGGATGAGTCCAGCACCGAACGGCGAACTTCCGTCCGAGGGAATGATACCTCGTGAACTCGTTGTGGTCAGGCTTAGATAAGCGCTCAGATTATTCCAGTCATGTAATCGAACTTGTAGTTCGCCGCCTTTGACGATCCCCTGTTTGAGATTCACGGGAAAGATCACGCCTGAATTTCCGAGTTCAACATTCACGAGAAAATTGTCGATCAGCTTTACGTAACCGGCAAGATCGAAGCTCAGATAATCGTTGAGTTTATAAGCAGCGCCTAGTTCGAACACATTCTCCTTCTCCGGCTGCACATGTGTTGAGACATTGCCTTGATCGGGAGCGGTGAGTCGTGCGGCTGCAGTCGAACTTGAGACAAGGATATTTTCGAGCGGAGCGCGCATAAAAATTCTGTTATAGGATCCACGAAGCGAAAGATCCTCTGCTACCTGCCACGCCAGCCCAATTCGAGGAGAGAAGGCTGATACATCGTCAAGCAGATTGAAGTCATCATAGCGCACTCCAAGATCGAGCGTCCAGTCATCGAGTGCGATACGGTCCTGTATGAATCCCGAAATGCGATGGCCTTTCGCCATCGTGTCCACCTTAAACGGGTGACCGCCTTTGGTGAGATCATATGGAACATAGCGCGGATTCCCGGGAAGTACCGAGTCGGAAAGTCTGGGATCGGTGACGGCAAAACTGAGAAACTCTCCAAGGCCATAGGTTTCATAGCCGACTCCCGCTTTGAAATCGTTCGGATGCCCGAGCCAATTTGTCTTCAATGAAAAATCCAGATCACCACCGAACGAAGTATCACCTCGATCGCCACCGACGAAGAGCCGTTCGTTCTGGCGCGCCGTTGTGTCATCTTTTGCAGTCAGAATGTCTCTCAGTCCATTGCTGCGCAAACTTGCAGTTGCAGCATGGGTGTATCCGAGAACACTCAGTTGCGAAGCTGGATCGAGCGCGAAGTTTACTCTCGCTCCTATCGTGTGGTCATTGATCGTCTGGCTCTGGTCCTGCTTGCTTGTGTCACTTCTGTTTGGAATACCAAAGGTTGTTGAGTTAAAGCTTCCAAGAAGGACGACATCGATCGCATCCGTCACGATTCCGTTGATCTTTCCGAAGTAATGCGTTGAAGTGCCATTCGCATGGATCGGATCAAAACTGGATATGGGATCAAGGTAGCGGCTGGAGGCGCTGTTCGAGTATCCGAAATAGAGTGCTGCGCGACCTGCGATATTCCCACCGACATCAAGCGTTTCGTCGGTCGAACCAAAACTTCCGTACGTGTAACTTGCGCCGCCGAACATCGGCTTGTCGAATCCAGATTTGCTTGTGATCGCAAGCACTGCCGAAGTTGCAACCCCATATTGTGCACTCAACCCACCTTGCAAGACGTCCATCGACTCTATCACATTGGCGTCAACAAGCGGCGCATAGACGCGCGACTTATTGAGTGTCACCGGAATTCCATCGATAATGTATTGCACCTGCGCATCTTCGCCTCGCACGTGCAGTCGCCCATCTTCATCGGGCACGAAGCCTGGAGTATTGAGCAGAACCTGTTCGATCCGCCTGGCTTCGGTTGTTATCGGCACCGACTCGATCATTCGCCGCGGAACAAACGTATGCGTGGCAGGCTGACGTTCTTCAAGAGGAGAGGCGGAGACCTCGATCTCAGAACTCTTATACACCCGCAACGAATCGAAGCTGAGATAAACGGGAATACCCGAACTGATAGTCACTCGTTTAAGACCAAGGAGTGCAGTGTCAGAAATCAACACCACATCATAGGTAGCGAGCGGAACATTGCGAAGAACGAACGAACCATCGTGTTCGGGCGTGGTAATTTTGACTACTGAATTACTCGTCACCTCCACCAGTCGGACTTGAAGATTCGAGGCATCAGGTGTCCCCTTGATCCGGCCCTTTATCGTTCCGCTTGTTTGCTGCGCGTTTGCTGAGCCAATATTACAGAGAAGACACAGACTCAAAATCGAAAAGATTCGAAGGAGCATGGTGAAGTTGCGCGACTGAATGACGTCAAGACTTCATTCAAGACAGGAACGTGATTAAGTCGTTCCTCCTATTGCCGAATCAGGAAAACTGGGATGTCAAAACAATAGATCGTAGATGAGTCTTATGCCGCGCGCGGGTTGAGGCAAAAACTGGTGGAATACCGAAAGATGATCGAAGTAGCGTTGATTCAAGAGGTTATCGCAATGCAGCCCGATTGTATGCGCGGCACTCCCAGTCGTTAATCGCACGCCAACACCCAGATTTACGATGCCATAACCCGCGGTAGGCGTTTCACCCAAGCCGACGCGGTCCTGGCTCGCTGTCAAACGCCACTCAAGCAGCGCCCCAAATGTGTTGTCCTGATAATTGAACCGAAGCAGTCCCTTCATCGGAGGAGTGAAAGGAAGTGGTTGTGTGCTGTCTCGTACTGCTGTGGCATTTACGTAATCCATATTCGCGGTCACGGAGAAATGCTGGATGAGTTCAACCGTTGTACTCACTTCGAACCCATACAATCGCGCATCCGTCTGTGCGAATTTTCTGATCGGGTAGCGTGGCGTTGAGGTGGTGTCTATAGGGCCAGGAAAATAGCTATAGATGTAATTGGTAATGAGATTCAAGTACGGCGAAACCGAAAAGGAAAACCGCTCAAATTGTCCGCGCAGTGAAACATCCAAGCCAACGCCTGTTTCGGGTACCAAGCTTGGATCTCCGGTAATAAATGAGGCACTCGCATCATCGGGACCAAATCCGAATAGCTCCTGAACCGTTGGGGGACGGAATGAGCGTGCTGCACTAATAGATGCTGTCAATTCACTCGTGAGTTTCTGGACAATGCCCAACGATCCTGTGACTGCGTTCGCCGTACGCGACGTGTCGGAAGTTTGGAATGCCGCGATTGCCGAATTCGGAGCGGGATTCGTTTTGATTCGATCAAAATCATATCGCACACCACCCTGCAGGCGCGTGTTTTCGCTTACGAAATATTCCTCATAAACATAACCTGCGAGATTCGTTGTAAGCGAATTTGGACCAAGAGGCTGCGGACCATCAAGCGTCAGATTGTCAACATTTGCGAATAGCCCGAGCGTACCCTGCCAGGCATCCATACGCTGCTGCACAAACTGCAGGTTTGTATTGTACCCATTTTGATGAAAGCTATTTTGCTCGAATTCCGAAACTACTCCGTTTGTATCCTCCAGTGTAGGATGCTCGGAGTGCAGGTAGTCAACGATATTTGAATTGAGTCGTAGCTGACGAATGAATGATCCATTGATATCGAAGATCCCACGCAGCTCGATCGCGAATTTCTCCTGCTGAATCCTTGAAGTCGTCGGAGACTTGTAAACCAGCTCTGCAGGATCTCCCGGAATTCCATAATTCATTTGGTAGTGCTTCCCGCCGATGCCAATCATTCCAAAATCACCTTGATACGAATACCCAATGCCTTCTTCGGAGGTGCGACTGAACGATTGAGGAATCGTATCAAGCTGGTAGGTATGGGGAGGGGTTTGCGAGGGATCTGTATAAGTCCCCTCTGGAATTTTGATCGCATCGGAATGCGCACCACCCGCAGAGATACTAAAGGCATGACCCCCGCTGCTAAAGACGGTGTTGAAGAATCCTGAGTAGAGATTGCTTACAGTGTTACCGGTCGCGGATACTCTTCCGGAGATCCCGTCGGCGGCGGCTGTCGGAATCGTGTTTGTAATCACGTTGACAAGACCGCCGATGGCGTTCGCTCCAAACATGAGGCTCGAGGGACCGCGCACCACTTCAATCTCGGAAATAGCTTCGGTCTCGATCGGGACTGCATGCGCTGGGTCAAATGTGGAGAGATCCGCGGTACGGAGTCCATTCTCCAGAATCAACACTTCATTGTTGGACAAGCCTCGAAGGATTGGCCGTGCTGGTGCCGATCCGTTGTAGCGCACTGCCACTCCCGGCAGATCGCTGATCTCCTCGGCAAAACTCGAACCCGGGCTTTGATGCAATTCAATTCTGGACTTAGAATCTACAGATTGATAGAGATCTTGTGCATCAGGCATTGCAGAGACGACCACCTCCTCGCCCTGGATTGCCGATTCCTTGAGTGAGAAAGAAACTTCTGTGGTGCCGGACGATACCTGAACCGATTGTTTCGCCGAGGCATAGCCGATCATGCGAACGAAGACTGTGTATGTTCCGCTTGGGACGTTCGTAAAGAGAAATTCGCCCTGGGCATCGGTGAGTGTTGCGCGTTCCAGCTCGAGAATACGCACCGTAGCGCCGACGACCTTGTCACCGCTCTTAACGACCCCATGTATTGCGCCACCGGCAGCTAAAGTTTTAAGAGGACTAAAAAGAAGAAAAGCCGAGAAAAGAACAAGCGAAATTGTAATTCTCATTAGGTAGTATTGTGAACAGTGCCCTCCGCAGGCACTGCGGCGAAAACATGCGCTACTAAATTACCGCTTTAGAGATAAGAATGGAATTAGAAACAGATGAGAAAACTCTTATCAAATTTGAGTGACGTTGGTGACGTGTGTGAAAACTTTTTTCATGAACTTTGCTCTTTTTTGTTCATTTTGAAGGGTTGGTTGTTCGGAATTCATGATTGACACTTTTCTTTGTGAAATAGTCCGGCTCATCATTGAGCGCGCTCTTGTAATGATTCCGGAAGGTTTTCTCACTATCAGCGATGCTTTACTTTTTGAAATGTAGGGAGCCTCAAGGGCCAGTTTAGGAACAATTTATCTGGACATAATAAAACAAAAAATAGTGTAAAAATAGTTCCAATTATGTCGAGAATTTGACCCATTTTTCCCTGTGGATGGCGACACCTACCTAGTCCGCTTACGAGAAAATCAGCTCGACGATTGTTCCCTTACCCAATGTAGATTCGATCTCGATCCCGAATCCATACTCATCGGCGATCGATCTAACAATCGCAAGTCCAAGCCCGACACCGCCAAAGCGCCTGGTGCGTGCGCGTTCGGTGCGGTAGAATCGATCGAAGATGTATGGAAGATCGGACTCGGCGATTCCTGGGCCGTTATCCTCGACGATCAGACTCGGATGACCACCTCGCGACTTCAAGTCTACTCGTACCGTCCCGCCGACTTCAGAATAGACAATCGCATTGTGAACAAGATTATCGATCATCCGCTCAAGGCGATCTGGCTCTGCATGTGCGTGAAGCGAAGGTTCAATTGACGCAATAATCTCCACTGAGTTGCTCTGGGCGAGCGGCTGAAGCCGATCCAGCACGCGTTGCAGCGCCCCACTCAGATCGGCGATAGGTACCTCACGAGCGGCAGCTCCATCGAGATCCGCCAACAAGAGTAGATCCTGCACGATAACGATCAGTCGTTCTACTTCTTCAAGATTGCTTTGATAGATGTGGTAACTTGCTTCGTCCGGCGAAGCAAGCCGGAGTTCAACCTCAAGCTCGCCTTTGAGAACGGTAAGCGGTGTGCGGAGTTCGTGCGCGGCGTCGGCGGTGAATGTCTTAAGCTTGGCGATGCTTGAGTCGCGTTCAGCGATGAGCCGATTAACGGCTGTGGCTAGCACGGCAACTTCGGTTACATGATGCGGCACAGGCAATAGTGGTGCCGTTATTCCCGATGATCCAGCAACTTCTAGTTGACGAGCGCCTTTTATGAGCAAACGAATCGGTGCCAGCGAAAGTCCGGCCACAAAATATCCAAGTGCCGCCGAACCTACAATGCCGATCAACAGGAGAACGATGAAGGTTCGAAGAATGGCATCCTCTGCCTCACTAATAACAGCAAGATCGAATGTAGCGATAGCGACATGGCTGCCTGTTGAAACGGAAAGTGCGCGATACGTTCGGTCTTTACCTCGAACGTTTAGTGCGCGTCCTTGCTCAGTGAGCAATGCATGGTGCTCATAAGGAGAAAGTATGACGTTCGGATGATCCGCCCACAGAAGACTCGAGTCGCCAGCATGAGTGTAGATGGCAAGCTCGAGACGAGCTTCGCCAATCGAGCGGTGCTGTGCGACGATCTGAGCAGTGTCAGGTACACGAGCGTGTTCAAGTGCAAAAAGGATCGCTCGCAATTGATCTCGTGCCTCGTTATCTGCTCGTGAGAGGAGTGCGTGTTCAATGGCAAAATAACTTCCCAGTGCGAACAAAGTGATGAGGAGCGTGAATGTTGCAGCGATAAACACTGCCGTCCTTGCACGGAGGCTGTACGGGCGCTTCACAACGAATCGATCGGCGGAGCAGTAGCCCTTAGCATGTACCCAACGCCGCGCACGGTTTGGATGAGCGTTTCTGGAAATCCAGTATCCATTTTTCTGCGTAAATACATCACATATACTTCCACAACATTCGTCTCACGTTCGAACTGCTCGTTCCACACTTCCTCACCGATGCGAGCTCGCGTTACAACTGCTTCGGGATTTCGCATGAGCAATTCCAGCAACGCATACTCTCGTTGTGTTAACTCGATTCGTTTCCCGGCACGCGTTACGGAATGCGAAGTGGCCTCCATCACCAGATCACGGTAAATGAGTTTCAGATCTTTGCGAAGCGTCTCACGGCGCCGCAGCAATGCGCGAATGCGCGCAACGAGTTCTTCGAACTGAAAAGGCTTGGGAAGATAATCGTCCGCGCCGGCCTCGAAACCAAGTAACTTATCTTTCAGACTATCGCGCGCACTTAAGATCAGCATACTGCTAACGAGCCCTTCGTCACGAAGCTTATGAATGAGCGAGACTCCATCGATCCCCGGAAGCAGGAGATCGATCGTGAGCACATCATAATTATGCATTCGCGCCATACGAAGACCGTCATCGCCGGTGGAAGCAATATCGGCTTGAAATCCTTCCGCGGTCAAACCGCGCTGGATGAACCGCGCTACTTTTGCTTCGTCTTCGATGATGAGTATCGAGCTCAATTGATTCTTGCTATTTAATGACCACAACCTTGTGAAGATCCCTCCTGCCATCATGTTCGATGACAATGGAGTAGACGCCAGCAGATCGAAGCAACGGCGTTGAAAACGTTGATTCACCCGCGGTACGATAAATCTGCGACGTGCTGACCTCGCGACCAGCCGGATCGTAGATGACTACCCGATCCGACGAAGGACGCTCCTGAACCCAACGCACATGAATTGCTCTCATCGCGGGATTTGGGAAAACAGAACCACTGAGTACAACCGATTGCGACAGCAATACGCTTGACAGGGGTAAGGTAACAGACTGATTTCCGTTGTTTTCATGATAACGTGCAAGCCAATCCTGGTAGTAAAGCTTCGCAAGAGCATCGTTTTCGATGATGAGACAATTCTCGTTGTTTAGCTGCTCCGCGCTGAGCGACCAATTGTACGATCCCGTTATTACCGCGCCTAGTCCGGTGCCGGCGTCAATGATCGCGTATTTGTCATGGAGCAGAATGCTTGTGGGCCCAACATAATCGAGCGCATCAATTCCCGCCGCGCGAAGCGCGGGGGTCTGTTCCGATTTGTCGGTATTGTTGACCACACCATGAATGTCGATGCCCTTCTGGTGTTGAGCGATCATCGTTGCGGCCAGATCCTGACGTGTACAGACAAGGAGCGAGAATAATATCTGACGTTTGGCCTGCTGAAGCAGATCGTTGATTCCAGAGAATGCGCCTCGATTTGGTGAGAAGCAGAGATGCACAATGCTTCCGCCGATTGAAAATGTTCGCGGGGTGATATCGCGCTTGTTTGTCGAGAATCTTGCGAAGCGAGCGTCAGGCAAGTCCCCGGTGCTCCCCCATTCCTGATCGAATTCTGTTTCGAAGGCTCGCGCAAGGGCAAGGTCCTGGAGATAGACTGCGTTCTGGTAATCTGTTGTCGTCTGCTGGTCAGTCAGATTCCAGCTTCCTGTAAGGACCCATGCATTTGCAGCGTCATCGCCTCGACCATCAAAAACGATGAACTTGTTGTGATGGATATTACTCGCGACTTTCGCATTACCACCGAAGCTATTGATGATCGCTGGAATTGCTGCATTTGCCGTGAGTGAATGAAACTGAGAAGAGCTATGGACCGAAGCACTATCAGCGATGACGCGGATTGCAATGCCACGTCGATGAGCGGCCGTTAGCCACTTCACAACGCTATCTGCTGTCGCACCGCTAAAACTATAGAGAGCAAGATCAATGGATTCCTGGGCACCAGCTATCTTATCACGAAGCAGTGCGCGATAGTCGGCATTGCCATTTGCTTTTGGCATGATGTTAAGCGTTGTATCGACGCTTCGATTAAAGTACGCTTCGATCCTGCCTGAAGAGCGATAGTCCGATGCCGTGGAAGTCACGAATCGGACGGTGTCGGTGCCCGCGATGATTGCGGCGTAATATTGAGACGCAGGCATTAAGTTGGGGATCACCACCGAGTGAGTTGTCCCGCTGCCGGCCTGTTGGATTGTACCATAGGCTGGGCTTGGCCCGTAGCTGATTGAAGCCGTTGTTGCCGAAGTTGTGGCGAATGCGATGGAGATAGACGTTGAATCAACATGCGATTCATACCAGGGCGCTCGGACAATCGGTTGGGCGCAAAGTTGACCAGACAGAGCGCCAATCGTAAATACGATGACGCCGAAAAGAGACGCGCACCAAATCGCTTGCCGTTTCACGTCAGACGTTTTCTATCTCAAGCGAAATATCAAGCGCCTTCACCGAATGTGTGAGCGCGCCAACTGAGATAAAATTCACGCCGGTCTCGGCAATGCTGCGGACCGTCTTCAATGTTACTCCACCGGAAGCTTCGGTTTCGAACAGGCCTGCGTTGAGAATCACAGCCGTACGCAAGTCTTCGACCTCAAAATTATCAAAGAGCACTCGCTGCACTGTGCCTTTGCCAACCAGATGCAATTCCTCAAGTTGCTTTATCGATGTCACTTCGACTTCGACTGGGACTCTTTGATGACTTTCGTCCCTAAAATATTCCTCCAAACGGGCGATGACGATCGGAATACTACCTCCCGCAGCCGCGATATGATTATCCTTGACAAGCACCATGTCACTCAGACCGTACCGGTGGTTGGTCCCTCCGCCTGCTCGAACGGCATATCGGTCGAATGGACGCAGCAGCGGTGCCGTCTTGCGAGTATCCAGAATGATCGCTCCGGTGCCGGCGACGGCATTGACAAACTCACGAGTGAGTGTTGCAATACCGGACATCCGCTGCAGCAGGTTAAGTGCCACGCGTTCTGCGGTCAGCAGCGTTCTAAGATTGCCGCGAATTTCGGCAGCAACTTCTCCCTTGGTGACTACTGAGCCATCTTCGATCATTTCACGATATTCGAAAATTGGAGATTCCGCATTCGTCTGCGCTTCATAGATCTCGAAAGTTTGACGTGCATAATCAATCCCGGCAAGCACGCCATCCTGCTTGATGAGAAATATCGCTCGACCGTTCGCATCTTTCGGCACGATTGCTTCGGTAGTCGGATCACCTTTGCCAGAATCCTCGACGAGCGCAATACGAATCCGTTGACGTTCGAGATCGCTAAGTCTTGTTTTCACTCCTGTTCGTTCTGCGTTGTGGTGAATCGTCTCAATGCTTCGCGGTATTGTATTGGAGGCCGAGTAGGCTTGTTTGTTTTCCTGTCAACGAATGCGAGAGTGGTTTTTCCTTCAACGAGCATTTCGCCTATCTCATTGAGTACCTTGTAGTCGATCGAAAGCCGTGCACTCGGCTCGGCCGGCATTTGCACTTCAATCGTCAGCATCTCGTCGTATTTCGCGCCTCGAAAATACTTCGCGGAAGCCTCCATCACGGGAAGAAAGAACCCTAGCTCCTCCAATGCCGCGTAAGGTAGCCCGCACGCACGAAGAAACTCCGTCCGTGCGACTTCGAAGTATTCAAGATATTTGCTATAGTACACGATGCCCATCGCGTCCGTATCGGCATAACGAACGCGGAGCTGGCATTTGTACGAGACGAACTTATTCTCCATCCGACCTCCCGTCTGGGGTTTCAAGATGGGCTTGCATATCACTCGACTGAAAGCCGCCGCCGTTAATGGGGGCAGGGAGCTCGCTAACTACCTCGATCAAGTTTGCATAACCCGTTTCAAGGATTCGCTCCGGTGAAGAAAATTGAGAGCTTACAAGATCGAACGGAGAAGCACGAATCCCATTTGGAAATACAATGAAAGGCAGGGGATGACTCATCTCCTCCATCCTCCATTGACCTTCAAGATTCTTTACGAGAACCTCTCCGACATAACTACCTAGTGTGAGAATTTGCTGAGTCTTATCTTCTTGTGAGAGCGACTCAATTTTTGTATCCAGCAAGATCAAGTCTTCAACGATCTTCACACTTTCATCAGAATGATCGAGCACTCTTCCATTCGATTCCCGTGCAGCGGCAATCGCAATTCGCTCGAGAACGAGTAGTTCATCCTGAAGATGTACTGCGAGACCTCCTGTGACATTCGGTGTTGCGCGAGCACTGCCAGCGCGCGAGAAAGCAAAAAGGACCAATACTAAAAGCGCGCCCAGAAGATAGTACATGCGTGGGGCTTAGGCGCTCGTCGAAACTTGTGCGTCCGATTCTTCTACTTCGGCCAATAGGAAAGAGTCGTCCCACTCCTGCCATACCCCCATCCGACCAAATTTTTCGGTCCGACGTTTTAGCGCTGCTCCATTCGATTGGGGAAGCTTTTTCAGGCCCAGAAGCTCCTCGATGAGCACGCTCTTCATTGTTTCGCACATCATTGCTGGGTTGGCATGTGCGCCACCTTCCGGCTCCGGAATAATTCGATCGATCAATTGCTGCTCCAGCAGATCGAGCGCGGTAAGCTTCAAGGCTTCTGCCGCCTGCTCCTTGAAGCTCCAATTGCGCCAGAGGATCGAAGAGCACGACTCCGGTGAAATAACGGAGTACCATGCATTCTCCAGCATCAGGATGCGATCGCCAACGCCAATGCCAAGCGCTCCACCCGACGCTCCTTCTCCAATGACCACAACGACGATTGGTACACTCAGCCGAGCCATTTCGAACAGATTGCGAGCAATCGCCTCAGCCTGTCCCCGTTCTTCTGCTTCGATGCCAGGATATGCGCCTTGCGTATCGAGAAGTGTCACGACGGGTTTTTCAAACTTTTCGGCAAGTTTCATGAGACGCAGCGCCTTGCGGTAGCCTTCGGGATTCGGCATTCCGAAATTGCGAAACACATTCTGCTTGGTATCACGCCCCTTCTGGTGACCGATCCACATTACGCTGCCGATCGTATCCATCGTTCCAAATCCGCCAACAATCGCTGGGTCATCTCTAAACGTGCGATCGCCGTGAAGTTCGATGAAGTCGGGAGCACACGAATTGATGTAGTCTAGTGAGTATGGCCTGTCGGGATGACGTGCAAGCTGGACACGCTGCCAGCGTGTGAGATTGTGATAGATCTCTCGGCGCAATGTTTCGACTTGCTCTTCAAGCGCTTGAATCTCGCCCATGAGATCAAGTTCTGTGAGACCTCGCATTTCCTCGATCTTTGCTTCAAGATCGGCGATCGGTTTTTCAAATTCAAGAATCGTCTTCGCCATGGTGGTGCCTCAATCGTGAGAGAGAAAAGACTCAAAATTATTTCAGCGCGTACACAACCTTTAGTTCGACTTTCTGGTGCAAGTCATGGCTGTTCATCGGACCTTCGCGGCCCATCTCCATTCGGCCCGGCGCTTCGGCTTCCATATCGCTCACAGAAACAATCTCTCCAAGTTGTGCCCCAATCTGCTTCGCTAATTGTTCGGCGCGTTCTCTGGCATCCTGTAGTGCATCCTTTGTCGCAGCTTCGCGAAGTGCATCTTTCTTTTTTACACCAAACGAACCGATCGACACGTTACTCGCGCCGGCCTGCGTCGCGACATCCAGAAGTCTCGGAAGTGCCCGCATATCGTTCACACGAATTTCCAACGGAGTCATCAGGTGATAACCGACGAGATGCGGAGGCTGTCCGGGTGTTGAATAATCGTACGTCGGATTCATTGTTAGCATACCCTCAATAATGTCGCTGGATGAGATCCCCGCATCAATCAATGCCTGCTTTAACCGCTCGATACCGACGTTGTGCTTTGCAAACACTGTTGCCGCCGTAACATCCTGCGTCGTTACATTCACCGAAAGCGTCATTGTCTCCGGTGCGTGTGTTGCGTTACCTTCCCCAACAACAGCCAATGTCCGTTGCGCCAGGGAGGAAGACTCCAGGAGAACGAGAAACGAAGACGAGAGCACAATGAGAAAGAACGATCGAAAAAGCGTTTTCATATATTGAAAGAAGGTGTCAGAACGAAGCACAAAGGTAAACACGCTCAAGCATTCTTTGTTCGCCACCGCCAAATCTTACCGGACAACGCTCCGCAGGATGATCTCAAGGTCCATCCCAATCGTGTGATTCTCAGCATAGTAGCGATCGAGTTGTTCAATATCCTCAGTTCTGGCCGAGGCTAGAGGGTTCAGGGTGATCCGTGCGAGGCTGGTCAATCCCGTTTTTGTAAGCGATCGGCTGCTCGAAGTCCGCGACTCAATTCCAACCAGCGAGAGATCACCGCGTAGGATCCTGCGGCAATTTTGAGTGAGTTGCTGTGGCGCGTCGGTTCGGCTGAACAACCGCCATAGTAGCGACCAGACATAAAGAAAAGGAAGAGCAAGCAGATCAAGCGCTCGTTTGGGTAGCCGGTGACTCAAGCGCTGAATGTTGTAGTGGACTGGAAGAAGCGCAATACCTTCGCCTCCTCGTTCAGGCTGCAAGGATTCGATCTTTCTTTTCGCCAGTAGCACATCGCTCGCAGTCGGTACGACGTTGAAGTTGACGTTGCGAGAAGGGTTCTCTTCCGAGACGCGTTGCATTGTCTCAAGCATTTCGGAGTATGAGAGTGCATCGTTTGCGAAGATGACCTCCGCGACTTTTTGATCGCGCACGATCTTTGGAAGCATCGAGATATCCCCGAGCACCGGCGATTGTTCGAGTACGGTGTCACCCATTTTGGAAAGTGTGCGATCGATAAATCCTATCAATTGATAGTGCTTCATGAATTGCGTTCGCTTAAGCAATTCACCAATGCGAATCGCTTCCTGCGTCACTCCGATCACAACCGTACGCTTCATCGCAGGCCGCGCACTGTTTGCTCCCCCGAATCGAATACGATCGATCACACGAAGCACATTACGTTGCAGCATTAATAGCACGAGCGTCATCCCGGCGATCGAAAGCACCAACGAGCGGCTTGAGGCGTACTCCTTGAAAAAATAGGTGAGCGAGGAAAGTAGAATAAGCGCCGCGGGCATCGCAACAGCGATCACTCGAAGACTCCGCCGATTTTCGATCGCATACGTATTTAGCGCCATGAGTACCGATACTACAACCAGAGCCGGGACGATTATGGCAAAAGGATAGTCGCTGCGAGGAAGTCCAAACCAGTTTGTCAGTACAAGCCTGGATGTGATGAGTACGCTGATACCGACTGTCACAAGATCAAGTAGTACAAGAAGCGCTGCACCTCGATGTTTCTTGACAAGTGCAAACGTGCTGCGAAGCATGATGCCAACGCGGAGCAGGAGGTTAAATATGAAAGAAGCGCGATAATTCTTCTTGACGAAAATATGCATCGCCTCATAAAAGACCTTTACCTCATTGAGCGCGCTGCGCCTTGTCGATTCTCCCTTGAAATGGATCGTCGCGGTCTCATGGACATAATAGACCTTAAAACCTAGCTTCTTCACCTGATAGCACAAGTCAAGATCTTCACCGTACATAAAGTACTGCTCGTCGAACCCTGTTGTGGCTTCATATGCGGCTCGTGACATGAACATGAATGCTCCGCCAAGAGCATCTACCTCATATGTTGCATCAACCGGCAGATAGGTGAGGTTGTATCTGGCGAAGAGCTTTGAATTTGGGAAGAACCTGGAGAAGCCGAACAGTTTAGTGAAGCTTGCCCATGGCGTGGGGAAGCCGCGGCGGCAGGAAAGTTGGAATGAGCCGTCACCATTCAGGAGTTTGCAACCGGCCAGTCCAGCATCTGGATGCTCGCGCATGAATCGCAGCATCACCTCAAGTGTATCCTCGCCGAGGATCGTATCTGGATTAAGGATGAGGATGTAGTCGCCACTGGCTTCGCGCATCGCAACATTGTTTGCTCGTCCAAAGCCAATGTTCTCAGGAAGCGCCCAGAGTTTGACACTTGGGAAGTTTTCGCGAATAAACTCGACACTGCCATCGCTGGAATTGTTATCAGCGACGAGGATCTCGCCAGTGAGTCCACCATGCGCAAGCGCCCGCTCCACGCTTACAATGGCGCTTCGGAGAAATTCTTTGACGTTATAGTTAACAATGACGATGGAAATATCCATGGTTCAAAGCTCGCCAGCTATCGCGCGCAACTTCAGTTTCCAGACCATCCCGACCGCTTCGCGAACGATCGATTTACTCATCTTGCTCGTGCCGGCATGACGATCGACAAAGACGATCGGTATTTCTTTGATCGTAAACTTCTTGCGCCATGCTCGAAAATTCATCTCGATCTGGAAGGCATATCCATTCGAGCGTATATCATCGAGGTCGATGGTCTCCAAGACTTTGCGACGAAAACACTTGAAGCCTCCCGTTGCATCTTTAACGCTAATTCCAGTGATCACGCGCGCGTAGAGATTCGCGTAGTAGGATAACAGCAACCTGCGGAGCGGCCAATTCGCGACATTGGCTCCAGAAACATAACGTGAACCGAGCACGAGATCATAATTCTGGATCTCCTTAAGGAAGACCGGGATCTCGTTTGGATCATGCGAAAAGTCGGCGTCCATCTCGAAAATGTAATCGTAACCGTTCTCGAGACCATAACGGAAGCCAGCTACATAGGCGGTTCCAAGCCCCATCTTACCCATGCGACTGATAAGCCGCAGTTTATGTGGCCCGATCTTCGCAGTATCCTGGAGTGACCTGACAGCATCGGCTGTCCCGTCTGGTGAATTATCATCAACCACGAGAATATTCAGTTCGACATCCGGACAATTCGCCTGCTGCAGAAGCACAGCATCGATGATCCGGGAAATGTTGTCCTTCTCGTTGAACGTTGGTATGATAAGTAATGCTGTTGGCATCGACGGATACTGTACTGAACGTTAGAGGTATATTGAAAGCAATATGTGAGTATTAACTACTTATGGCCTCGATTACACGGTCTGCAATGTATTCGACATCCTCATCTGTCAATTCCGAATGCATTGGCAGCGCAAGAATGTGTTTGGCTGTATGCTCAGCAACGGGAAAGTCACCTTGTCGAGTCCCATACGCTGCATAAGCAGGCTGAAGATGAAGTGGAATGGGATAGTATATATTATGAGGCACTCCTGCGGTCTTAAGTTTCGCGGCTAGCGTATCCCGATCGCCATGGATAAGCAGCGAATACTGATGCCAGATCGACTCAGCCCGTGGATCGACGAACGGTGTTTGAATTTTATTTGCGTGAGCGGCAAACAATTTCGAGTACAGCGACGCGGCACGTGCGCGTGTCGCATTCCATTCGTCAAGATACTTCAGTTTTACACCAAGAATCGCTGCCTGGATCGAATCAAGCCGCGAGTTTACCCCAAGACGATCATGATGATAGGTCTTGTTCGCACCATGGTTAGCGATAGAGCGAATGCGTTCTGCGAGCACATCGTCATTCGTGACCATCATCCCTGCGTCGCCGAATGCGCCGAGGTTTTTAGATGGGTAGTATGAAATCGCGGAGATAGCTCCGAACCCGCAGACTTTGTGCCCGTCCCAGGTCGCTCCAAGAGCCTGCGCCGCATCTTCGATCACACTCAGACCATTTTGATTTGCGATCTCCATAACTGCCGTAATGTCGCAGGGCTGACCGAATAGATGTACCGGAATGATCGCTCGTGTTCGTGGAGTGATCTTCTCTTGAATTTGTGTGACATCAAGATTGAATGTTTTCGGATCGATATCGACGTAGACAGGTGTTGCGCCCAGGAGTGCGATCGTCTCAGTGGTCGCGACAAAAGTGAATGTGGTGGTGATTACCTCGTCGCCGGGTCCAACTCCTAATGCCATGAGGGCGATCTGCAACGCATCCGTGCCTGAAGCACATCCGATCGCATGTTTGACTCCCAAATACGCTTCGACCGAACGTTCAAAGTTCTTAACCGCCGGACCATTGATGTAGGCTCCGCTTCGCACTACTTCAAGTATGGATTCATCGATCTCTCTTTGGTAACGACGGTATTGTCCCGTCACGTCTACCATTTGCAACTTGCGCTTCTGTTGTTCTTCTATCACCCTGTTGTTCGTTTGAATTTTCTTGGACTTGTTTATGCCTGGCCCCGCGCCTTCAACATCATGTAGACAGTGCGAAAGAGTATCTTTACATCGAGACGAAATGACATCGATTCGATATACATCAAATCATATTTCACGCGCATCCTGACATCGTCAATGTTCTCGTCGTATTTGTCGATCATCGCTTGATAGAGCCCGGTGATGCCGGGGCGCACCTTATGCCTCCGATTGTAGTACGGAATCTCTTCGATGAGTTTCTTCACAAAGAACTCACGCTCTGGTCTCGGGCCAACGAGGGACATATCACCGATGAGCACATTCCAGAATTGAGGTACCTCATCGAGATGAGATTTGCGTAAAAATCTTCCAAAGCCGGTGACGCGTGGATCGTTCTTGGATGCCCACTGCGGTCCGGCGAGTTCAGCGTTGATCCGCATCGATCGAAACTTGTAAATCCGATACTGCTTGCCCTCTCTGCCAACACGATCCTGCGAATAGAATGCGGGACCACGTGATGATAACTTCACGATCAATGCAGTAAGTAACCAGAGCGGGAGTCCGAGGAATAGCACGACAGCGCTTACGAACAGATCCAGCGATCGTTTTGCAGCTTCTTCCCACGGTCGCAATAGGACAGGGTTGATGTCGATGAGTGGAAATCCATAGATTTCGCGTGTGCGAGCTTGGCCGGATACAATATCGTACAACCCCGGCTCGATCTTGAGACCTGCATTCGATTTGGACGCACGAACCATCACATCCAGCAAGGCTTCGTGCTCGTTTGATCCAAGCGCAATAAGTACCTCTTTGATGTTTCCCTCGTCGATCACGCGTTCGAGCTCTTGTGTTGTCCCAAGAATTGGCACCTCTTTCGTGGTCACCTTTCCGTTCCGGTGCTCTACAATGAAGCTTGCAGATGGCTGTGCTTCATAGTGAGCATTCGCAGGAAGTACATAGCCAACTACTTCATACCCAAGTCTTGGATAGTGGGCGATCCGCTGTGCTAGATCCCGAGCTCGATCTGGCGGACCAATGATCAGAGACGCCCGCCGTCCTACTCCTCGTTCGAGAAGCTTTCTCTGCCCAAGTCGAATGAGCGAACGCACACCGATGACCAGGAGCATCAACATGAGCCAGTAAATCAATGCAAGCACGCGCGGGTCGTTGTGCGTTGGCATGCTTTCGCCGCTCATCGGATCCCAAAAAATAACGATCGCAAGGAAGATGGTACCAATCGTAAGTGTCTTAAGGAGCGTGATGACCTCATCGAACGGAGCGCGCACGTACCATGAGCGATACAGACCGAAGAATGCGAAGACGACCATCCAAAAGAGGTAGATCATGAACGACGCTCCTGCCGCGTACGTCGAGCCGATCTCGCTGTTCGGCGCGAGGAAGAACCACCCACTTTGCACTCGCAGCCAGTAATACGCAAACCACGTCGCGTTGAGCGCGACGAAATCGGCAATAAGCAATGCAAGTAATTCTTTTCTCCGACTCACGACACTTGATCCGTGCTTCGATCAATGATGTATAGCGGCCTGCTTCCCTGCGTCCTGCTTCACCACACTTTCGTAAACAGCAGTGAAACGCCGGGCGACCCCTGACCAGCCATACTCTTTCTCTGCAAGCGCTCTCGCAGAGATTCCTAATGCTTGCGCCTTTTCTGGATTTCGCATGAGTTCAACTACTGCCAAAGCAAATTCCCGAGGATCATCCCGGAGTTCGATCTCAACTCCATTCCGAGCCAAATTTCCCTCGGCACCAATGGAAGTTGAGACAACAGCTTTGCCTGCTGCGAAAAACTCCAATAGCTTCACCCGCATTCCACCCCCAACGCGCAGTGGCACAACAAGAACCCCGGCGGCGGCCAGATACTTCCGAATATCGGGTACTTTGCCGTGCAGTCTGACCGCGACTCCAAAGGCTGTCGTCAATTTCTCGAAGGCCCGAGTTCCGGACCCAAGCACTTCAAGCCGCGTGGTTGGCTCTAGTTTCATGATGATCGGGAAGATCATTCGCAAAAAATAATCGAGAGCATCCCGATTTGGGTCCCAGTCGATGCCTCCAACCCACAGGATAGTGCGAGGAGCAACCTCCTCCTGCCGCGCAGGCTGGAAGTATGTGCTATCGACACCAGCAGGGATCACAAAGTAGTTTGCTTTAGGAGCCACTTCCTTCATAAGCGCGGCATCCTGCTCAGTGATGGCCGCTATAGCATCGACATCATTCAGGATAGCTCGTTCTTCTATTCGAAGTCGCCGGCCGTGCATTTTCCCAAGTGCTCGTTTGAAAATATTCTTCTCCGTCGATGCGAAACGTTCATAGATAACCGTCTCAAAGTTATGCTGGCGCAAAACGATAGGCAGCTTGTATCGCGCTTTGATCCAGCGTCCATACTTGCCGACATGTGAGTGATCGAGATGTACGACATCGAATTGCTTTTCGGCGATCGTCTGTGTGATGAGTTCGAACATTTCCGGCATCATCCTTCTCTCGATCGGATATGCTCCGCGAAAGAGCGTTCGAAGGAGCGTCGATAGTCGTGATGGAAGCGGTCGCGAGACTAACCGAACGTCGCAAAACCTCGACATCTCGTTAATCCCTTCAAGCGTTAACGCCGCGTCGTCGAGTGGAAAACTGAGGAACGTGACATCGTGCCCCTCTTCATGAGCGGCACGTGCAAGGTGAAAGATGCCAATCGCGCCGCCATCGGTGAGCGGCCACGGAAGACGGGCCGAGATCTGGAGAATTTTCAAGCCGCAAGATTCTGATATGGGATCATCGGGATGAATCGATGAGCCAAACCTTCGCGGATGCCCTGGATGAAATACTTATAACACCCCTTACGCTGCTTGAACGATAGATAAATACCTCCTGCTACATAGTACGGAATGAGAAGCGGAACAAGAGCAGGCTTCCGCATCCGAGTCAACACCATGAAGTTTCTCACCATCCCGATCGCATACGGCGTGCAGTTTTTCTTTGGCGCTTGTTTCTGATCGCGTTCCTTGCATCCGCCACGGTCAGCACCCAAATGATCAATAACTGCGGCAGGCTCAAAATAGACGCGATAGCCCATCGAGTGGATTCTGAGAAAGAACGAGGCGGCTTCTCCCTGATGATCGAAAAGCAAGTTCGGATCGTCGAGAGGAGCTTTCGCGAGAACCTCGCGCGCGACAAACACTCCAAACTCATGGCAGATCGGAATATACTGTGGGCGATATCCTCCATTTAGAACTGCAACCGGCACGCCATCCCAGCGCCACCCCACGCGCCAATACGGCACCGCCTCGTTCTTGATATCTTCCTGACCCTGATCGACAAAAATGATCTTGGACTGGATAATCATCTCGCCTCCCAAAATGGCTGGAAGTACACGGGCAATCCATCCAGGGCGAGGGATCGAGTCGTCATCCAGATTGACCAGATAATCTCCACTTGAGACTTCGATAGCTGCACGCTTGGCTAGTTCAGCATTTTTCCCAGGTCCAAGGACTGCACGTACCCAGGGAAATTCTTCGAGCAGCATCGTACCGGTCCCATCGCTCGACTGGTCATTGGCGACGATCACTTCAATCTCCGCAGCAGCTTGCGATTCGCTATCTGCAGCGAGAGCGATCAGGAGCTCTCGCAGGATATCCTTGCGGTTAAAAGTTGGGATGATGATCGAGATCTTGGTCATGAAGTTGAAGAAGTACTCATATGCTCGGAGTCCATTGTCACAGATTTACTGCTCTGAGGTGCGAGCGTTTGGATATTCGGATCACAAATAAGGATAGCACCCCAGCACAGTGCCATCCACATCACTCCTTCACGACTTCCAAATGCATTTAGGGTCATACCTGAAGGGATGACGGAGAAGAGGTAACAAATTGCAACGCGAATGACCGCCCTAGTGAACTTATCTGTGCCCTTGGAACGTGCAATCTTCCATCCTCGGACCAAGAATCCTCCATAAGCCAAGAGCATCAATGCCAATCCAATCAGACCAGACTTGAAGAGAAGGTAGAGGATTGTGTTATGTGTGTATCCTGTAAAGTATGAGATTCCCCTCAGCCAATCGAAGTCCCAGAAGCGCCCTCCGAAGCCATATCCAACGAAGGGTGAGGCCTTTATGAACCCTAGAATCGTCCTCCATTCGACATAGCGATTTATGAGCGAGGGGTCCGTGGCGACTTGTGTTGAAGAGGTGAATCTTCCGATAAAACCTAGCACAATTAAGTGCATCAACCTAAACTTGAAAAATGCGATGATACCCAGAAAAAGACTTGTGGCCGTGAACCGTCTAAGGAAGGCCCACAATTGTTTTCGCTCCTCAGGCTGGCACAAAAACACCATGACAACCATCATTGCCAGACACGTCAGCCAAATCGTTCGAAAACCAGAGAGCAGAATACCAATTGAGGCAAGTGAGGCAGGCAGAACGTACCATTTCAGTCGCGATCGCTTTGGTTCGATCGCAGCAAATGACATCGTTGCAAAAAAGAGCAACGCGGCGGAGGAAGGATCCAGCATCATGCGGCCAGTTTGGTAAAAATAGACAGCCTTCATCACGCTGAGTCGGAACGCAACAATATTCGTAATTCCCACGATAATCCAGATACAGATCAGGAACAGATAAAAGTTGTGCACCCGCTTGGTATTCGGTTGAATCGCCCGCACACACAAATACGGAATCAATATAGTCGGCAGTTGGATCAATCCCTCTCGGAACCAGTCGTTAGGGGTATTGTCCGAGAATAACATTCCTCCCACACCGATGAAGACAGACCAGAGGAAAAAGAGAACAAGCAGCAGATGCTCCCATGAGACGGAGAAAGCCTGCCACGCCAGCAAACGTGTGCGGAACACCCACCAGCCAATCATGCCCACCATAGCAAGCCCTGCTGCGATATCGATCACTGAAGGACCCTTACGATCCGGCTGGAGAATAATGATGACATTCATCGCGATATACGCCAGCAGCGATAGATACTCATCGAGCGCAAGGCGGGTCGAAATCCAGATCGCTGCAACTCCCGCTGCTGCCACCCAAATCAGGTTCGTTGCCTTGTAGCCGGACCAGACTGCGAGGAGTGCACAGATCAAAATGCCGACCTGCCAGCCAAGCAAGAGCGTATACTTCCTTGACGTAGCGCCGGACAAAGCTCCAACACCTGCAACCGATGGGCCTGACATTCTTCTGATAAACGACCTAATCACTGAGACTACCGCGTACTATCGATCAACCGTCGGTCTGCGCGATATCGCCAGATCGAACGACGCACATTTGTAGCGATCAAGATCAGAAAAGCGATGATGATTATACTACTGATCAGGGCGACGAGGACGAGTATCGATCGATGAGGGCGAGACTTGCTTACTGGGGGAACAGCGTGATCAAGCGTTACAAACGCAAGCGTTCGCTTCGTTTGATCCAGCTTCGCCTGCTCGTACGAGGGAAGGATGAACGCCTTGAGTTTTGACTGGATCTCAACTTCCCGCATCAAGCGAAGATAAAGAAGCGCAACATCGGGCAGCAGTTTGGTCGGAACAAATAAGCTTGGTGCTTTGGAATCAATACCGGAATTCATCTCACCAAGTTTTCCAGCGAACTCACTGATGGTTGTTCGAAGCAATTGCGCTTCGGTTGATTGCGGGCCATAGACCTGTTCCACTGTGTGAAGTTGTATCTCTGCCGCTGATTTTTGTTGCTCGACAGCGGCGATACTGGCAAGTTCAGCTTTGGCTTGATCTGGCAGCGAGTACACTCCGTATTTGGTCTGGAATGCACCAAGAGCACGTTCCGAGGAATCCAGGTCGACGACATTCTTTTGATACCGCTGCTCAACAAACACGAAATTCTCCTTTGCTTCTTCCGTTGCAAGACGAGAATTGATATCATTGATCCCGTCGACAAGTGCATTGGCTATCGAGGCAGCCCGAACGGCACTAGTGTCTTCAAAGCCGATCATGATATCACCCTGCTCGGTAAGATCGCCGCTCACATGAGCGTTGAATTCCTGGAGTGCTGCCTCCATCGTCGGTACGTTATAGACTTTTTGGAGGCCGAACTGGGTGATGATGCGTTCATGTAATTCGCGAGAGTCTAGTAATGCGAGTGGGCTATAAAAGCCATCGGAGGAAGATGCACCACCCAATTTCGCAATTCCAAGATCTTTGATCGTGCTGCTGATCCCGCCACTCAAATTATCCAGCAACCCACCCGACTTGCGCGCCGGAAGCACGACAGCATTGGCCTTAAACCAGTTTGGCATCATGAAGGCATAGACAGCCGTAATCGAGGTAACAATAAGTGCGACCGCGATAATTAGTGTTTTGTGCGCGAGCAGGGTAGCGAGATTCTCCACCCAGGTGCGACGCACCCCACTCATGTGTTGTGTAGTGCCTGTGCTTATGACTTGCTTTCTTATTCCGATCTCAGGCTGTTCTTCGATCACGTTCATCCTTTTAGAGTATCGTTCAGGACGATCATCGTCCGTATGCTTAAAACAGTGCTTTGGCCCCGATGGCGACAAGCGTTTCCGGATGCTCGATCGGATTGGGGTTAGCTAGTTGGTAATTCACGATCTTGTCGCTTGCTCGCGCAAAAACGAAAAGCCCTCTCCATGGTTCGTACTGCAGGATAGCAGTCAAAGTCGTAATATCTACACGTCTTCCCTGAAGAATATACGTTGGTACCTTTTCATTGCCCATGATGCCGATGGAATATTCGAAGTCAGCTCCATGGTTTTCAATAAGCGCACCAGTAGAGTCGTAGAGATTTTCGCCTCGCTGAATAAGCTGTGACTCTAACTGGATCGTCCACTTCTCCGAAGGAGCCCAGCGTGCACTTAACCAATAGCTGATCGAATTCGGCCCAATGTGGTTACTCAGCAACGTCGAGCTCGTCGAAAACGTATTCTGCTGATTGAAATGGCTAAACGTATAAGGTTCGATTCGGGTCCATTCCGCCATCAGATCAAGATCACTCAAACCAAACGGGTTCGTCCACATTCCTCCAAACTGCCACGCGAACTTGTTTGACCAATAGCCTGTGCCAATCTTGTTTGCATCCACATCGTCCAGGACTCCCTGGCCTCGGACTTCGAGCCCATCTACTATTTTCCATCGTGCGTGTGTGCACAGAATTACATTGTCGCGATCGTTCAGGCTGTGCTCAACCGACTTCAAGAACGAAAATGGATTCCAGTAGGCGAGCTCAAACCTCCGTGAGTAGACCATGATATCCGTGAAACCAAGTTCAATATTGTTGTTGATCGTAAACGTAAGATCGTGAAGTGCCAGGTACTTTGAGTCAATCTTCGCACCAGCTCCGAAATACGTGTGAGATACTGTATCATAGCCCTCGCTGAATCGCGCTTCCCCTAACAGGGATGCCACCATCGCCTGATAGCGGACAGCTCCGATATGTGCGCCGAGGCTCAGGAAGTCGTAAAACGGGACGTTGGCCGACAAGATAATGTTGTCCTGCTGATAGCTTCCTCCAATTGC
>JABDDM010000014.1 GCA_013287605.1 Ignavibacteria bacterium
GAATATCAAGATCATAACCAACGGAGGCGGGGTTAATCCAGAAGGTGCCCGTGATGCGATCTTCGAAGTAGCACGCCGACGTGGAATTCCGATTAGAGTCGGAATCGTGATGGGGGACAACATCCTCGGCTCGATCGATGAATTGCTCGCCAATGGGCATCAACTTAAGAATATGGAGACGGGCGAATCGCTCACTGGCGTTCGCGACCGCGTGCTTAGCGCGAATGTGTATTTCGGTGCATGGCCCATCGTTGAAGCGCTTAGACAGGGCGCACAGATCGTCATTACCGGGCGAACAACGGATACAGGCTTAAGCCTTGCTCCGATGATTCACGAATTTGGATGGAAAGAAGATGATTGGGACAGACTGGCGGCAGGAACTGTAGCCGGGCACATTCTCGAATGCGGGGCACAATCTTCAGGAGGAAATTTCTCGGCCGACTGGAAAGCGGTAAAGGACTTTATCAATATCGGATTTCCGATAGCCGAAGCTTATCCGAATGGTGAGTTTGTGATCACCAAGCATCCCAAGACAGGTGGTCTGGTCAATCGACAGACCGTAGCCGAACAACTACTCTACGAAATCGGCAATCCAAAAGATTATATCACCCCGGATTGCATCGCGGATTTTACTTCAATCCATTTGGAAGATCTTGGCAGGGATCGAGTAAAAGTGCACGGCATTAAAGGTCTACCGTTTACGGACTCGTACAAAGTCTCGATGTCCTATAACGATGGCTTCTCGGCCGCTGGTAACCTGACCTATACGTGGCCAGAAGCGATGGAGAAAGCCCGAATGGCGGATAAGATCCTACGCGGAAGACTGAAACTGTTGGGTGCAACATTCGATGAATTCCGAACTGAGTATCTTGGCTACAATAGCTGCCACGGTCCGCTTGTTACCTTGAAAGAGGAGCAGGTCGAAGAGGTTGTTGTGAAATTTGCGGTTCGAGGAAAGGACAAGGCAAGCATTGAAACGTTTGGTAAGGAGATAGCACCGTTAATTCTTACTGGTCCGCCGAGCGTTACCGGGTTTGCGGGAGGGCGACCAAAACCGAGCGATGTGGTAGCGTATTGGCCAGCGCTTCTCGATAAGAAAGCGGTAACGCCACGTGTAATTGTGGAGGAGGTGAAATGATGGAGGCTGAAATCGGGCGTGATCTCGAACGTGCGCGGGCATTGCTCCTCGCCGGAGAACTTGTAGCCATTCCAACTGAGACAGTCTATGGATTAGCCGGCAATGCCCTTGACACGGAAGTGGTGGCGAAGATCTTCGACGCTAAAGAACGTCCGCACTTTGACCCGTTAATCGTGCATATCGACTCAGTCCGCAATTTACCGAAGTGTGCTTCGCAACTGCCATCCTGGGCCGAGACATTGTCGGCGCGGTTTTGGCCTGGCCCGCTAACATTGGTACTACCGAAACGAGAGAGTGTGCCGGACCTTACCACAGCGGGATTACCTACTGTAGGATTGCGTGTGCCAAGGCATCCATTGACCATCGAATTACTAAAAGGGTTGCCCTTCCCGCTTGCAGCACCAAGTGCAAACCCGTTTGGGTATGTGAGCCCTACTACACCCGAGCATGTATTCGCTCAGTTGGGGCACAGGATCAAGTATATCCTGGATGGCGGTGCTTGCGAGATCGGCATCGAATCAACGATCGTAGGAGAAAGGGAAGGCAAACCGGTAATCTTGAGACTTGGGGGAACAAGCATCGAAGCGATTCAGGAAGTCCTCAGGGATTTTGAGATTGTGAGGAAGGGCGACATCCTGGCACCGGGAATGTACCAAAGTCATTACGCACCACGCGTTGCTCTCATCCTTGGTGAACCTGAGGAGCCGCAATCGAACTACAGTGCGCTGCGATTCAAGGAGCCTCTACCTGAGCTTGACCTGAATCATCAAGTCATTCTTTCGCCGTCCGGGGACTTACACGAAGCCGCTGCGAACCTCTTTAAGGCAATGCGGCAACTTGATGAAATGGAAGGGATTGACCTCATTTTCGCAGAGCTTGTACCTGATGATGGTCTGGGCCGAGCTATAAACGATCGCTTGAAGCGGGCGAGTGTCCTTAGTGTAGAGAAAGCGTGAATTGCTGATAATCTTAACCTAACCATCCTTAATATGAGACAACTTTCTCTCCTTGTTCTCGCTCTTACGCTACTCTTCGTACACCCCGATGCCGGTCTGGGACAATCGGACTCCGGCCCGAAGGTCCTGATCGTGAACGCGCATCCTGATGATGAAACAGGCTGTGCAGCTACAGTCTACAAGCTTACTCACGACCTGCATGGAAAGGTCGACCTCGCCCTCATCACAAATGGTGAAGGTGGGTACAAATACTCAACACTTGCAGAAGCGTACTACGGACTTGAACTGACAGATGAGAAGGTTGGGCGAGAATACCTTCCGACAATCCGAAAAAGGGAGCTGATGAATGCCGGAAAGATCCTGGGCATTCGCAACTATTTTTTCTTTGATCAGAAGGATCATCGCTACACCCTCAATCCGCATGAGGCGCTCGATAGCATCTGGGATATCCAACTCATCCAGCGCAGGTTGCACGATATTCTGATTGCGGGCAAGTACGATTACATATTTTGCTTGCTTCCGGTTGATTCGACACATGGTCACCACAAAGGCGCAACAATTATGGCCCTGACCGCTGTGCAGGCACTCGGCTCTGAGATAAAGCACCCCATCGTGCTCGGCGTCGACAACCCTCGAAAGTCCGATTCAATAGCCGTGAGGTTTGTCGTACTTCATGACTATCCGATCACGGAGATCAACAAGCAGGCACCAATCTTCAAGTTTGATCGAAGTGTAAAATTCGGCTATCACAACGTGCTCAATTACAAGATCATCGTCAATTGGGAGATAGCTGAGCATAAGTCTCAAGGGACGGTGCAGATGATTGGAGCCAATGAGGGGGATATTGAAGAATTTCATTTTTTCAAGATCAACGATCCTTCATCGATCGGTCCGACCGCTGATTTATTTAACAAGCTCGCCGTGCTTCACTTCGTAGCAAAGACCTACTGAGTTTGTCAGAACTGCGCGCTCCGAATTCGCTCGAACGTGCCCTTGGACTGAAGGAGGCCACGGCGCTCAACATGATCGATATGGTCGGCATCGGACCATTCATCGTCATGCCACTTGTGATGAAAGCCATGAATGGCCCACAATGCATTTTTGCGTGGGTCGCAGGCGCACTGCTCGCAATGATCGACGGAGCAGTCTGGGCGGAACTCGGTGCGGCTATGCCTGAAGCCGGCGGGAGTTACGCCTTCCTACGCCGCATCTATGACCCTGGCTCGTGGGGGAAATTGCTTTCCTTTCTATTCATTTGGCAGACCCTGATACAGGCGCCGCTCGTCGTCGCATCAGGAGCGATCGGCTTCTCGCAATATGCTGGATTTCTTTTGCCGCTTAATCCCATCGGACAAAAAGCACTCTCTGGCGGAGTAGTTATCATTCTCACTTTCCTCCTTTACCGTTCGATCAGTTCAGTAGGAAAAATTTCACTCCTACTCTGGGTTGGTGTGATTGGCACGATCGTCTGGATCATTGTAGGAGGGGCGACGCATTTCAATGCCGAGATGGCATTTGGTGGAAGTCTGTTGAAGGGTTCGACATCCTGGATCCTGTTTGCGGGACTTGGTCAAGCGACAGTCAAGACTGTCTACAGTTACCTCGGTTACTATAATGTTTGTCATCTGGGTTCGGAGATCAAAGACCCAGGACGCATAATTCCGAAAAGCATCTTCATCTCCATCATCGGAATCGCGTTGCTTTATATCGCAATGCAATTGAGTGTCCTCGGTGTCATTCCCTGGCAGGAAGCTCAGTACTCTTCATTCATCTTTAGCACGTTCGTTGAACGGCTCTATGGACATTCCGCGGCAAACGTTGCCACAATCATGATTCTTTGGATCGCGTTCTCTTCACTCTTCGCGGTGATGCTTGGCTATTCGCGCATTCCTTATGCAGCTGCGAAAGATGGCGCGTTCTTCTCGGCATTTGCGAAGGTGCATCCTACGAAACACTTTCCACACGTCTCGCTTTTGGCCCTGGCTGCAACGGGTTTTTGTTTCAGCCTTCTCTTCAAATTGGGTGATGTGATCAGCGCGATCCTAGCGATGCGAATACTTGTGCAATTCATTGGACAAGCAGTTGGGCTGATCATTTGGCGAAGCCGCAACCCAGCGGCGTCTCGCCCGTTCAAGATGTGGCTCTTTCCATTGCCAGCCATTCTTGCAATCCTGGCGTGGCTCTGGTTGTTCTGGTCGATCGATTGGCAGTTTGAAGTTGCAGGCATCGCCATGATCGTACTTGGGATTATCCTTTACATGTTTCGAGCAAGGGCTCGGAAGGAATGGCCCTTTGCTTACTTGGTGAGCACCGCATGATAATAACGACGACGCTTTCTCCAGAAGAACTTGACCGGTACCGCGAACAGATCAAGCTCAAGGATGTCGGACTGGAGGGTCAACTCATGCTGAAGCAGTCCAGTGTCGCAATAGTTGGGCTCGGAGGACTAGGCTCACCAGTTACGCTTTATCTCGCCGCAGCAGGTGTTGGGAGGATGACGCTGATTGAGAATGACACAGTCGCCCTACCAAATCTCCACCGCCAGGTATTGTTTGATTCGGGCGATGTCGGTTCGTCAAAGTTAGAAGCTGCCTCACGGCGATTTACGTCTCTTAATCCTGATATCCGAATCACAGAACACCACGAACGACTGGATTCCAATAATGCGACGACGCTTCTGCAAGGAAATGACTTAGTTCTCGATTGTACGGATAACTTCGAAAGCCGTTACATCATCAATTCGGTTGGCGTATCACTCGGCATTCCGGTCGTCTTTGGCTCAGTTTTTCGCTCTGAAGGTCAGGTGAGTGTGTTCGGAGCTGGGGATGGTCCATGTTATCAATGTCTTTATCCTGAAGTTCCAAATCAAGATCAAGCGCCATCCTGCGCCGATGATGGTGTGCTCGGCGTGCTGCCTGGAGTAATCGGAATGCTGCAAGCGACAGAGGCGCTGAAATTGATACTGGGGATTGGAGAAGCCCTCGTCGGCAAGCTCATCCTCTATGACGCGTTGCGGATGGAGTTTCGAACCATCCAGGTTAAGCGTAATCCGAACTGCCCTGTATGTGCAACTCGGACATCAAAAGCAAGGGAGGCATCAACCTCGTCACGCCATCACACGGACCTTGCAGTTGAAGAATATGCGAATTGGCGAAACTCTGGCTACCCACATCAACTGATCGACATTCGTGAAGAGTATGAAAGTGACATTGCTTCGATTGGGGGGAAATTGATCCCAATGGAGGACTTACTGGCGCACATGGAAGATATATCGAGAAGCGAACCGATCGTTCTCTACTGCCATTTGGGTATTCGCTCAAGGAAAGCTGCAACAATGCTCGCTCATTTGGGTTTTGATAATGTCTATGACCTGATCGGCGGAATCAATCGATGGAGCGAGAGGATCGATTCAAGTGTGCCACGATATTAGAGCTTATCTAAGATATGAAAGTACAATTACTAAAGATCTGCCACGCACGTTCTGGTGACAAGGGTGATGCTGCCAACGTTGGCCTTATCGCTCGCGAGGAAAAATTCTACCCGCTGATCAAAAAGGAAGTAACCAGGTCCAGGGTCAAGCAGCATTTCAAAGGTATCTGCTTTGGACCCGTAGAGCGTTTTGAATTGCCGAATCTTTGGGCACTCAATTTCCTGCTTCATAACACGCTTGGTGGGGGAGGGACGGTAAGTTTGAAGCAGGATGCGCAAGGGAAAACTCTTGGTGCGGCATTATTACGTATGGAAATTGATGTTCCTCCAGCACTTCTCAAGCAATCTGCCCGACCCAAGCCAGTCAAGAAATAGACGCCGGGAACGTTGCTGCCCATTATCACATACATTAGTATGAACCGTTGGTTTGTTCCCCCAGTCTCGCTCCTGCTTCTCGTTTCTTGCTTTGTCGGCTGTAAGCATTCAACGCCTACAGAGCCGCCTGTTCCGCCTCCCACTTCCAGTATTGCATACGTAATCGATGCACAGGATCTTCGGACTCCACGATCCAATGAGACTTACATGCTCTGGGTACACCGGATCGGCGATACAGCGTTTCTGAAAGTGTCGGAGTTAGTGGTCGACAAATACAAACTACACGGCCCCGATTCGATCCAGCTTTCAGGCACGACCGCTCTCACTGACACACTGACGATTTATGATGAGGCTCTTATCTCACTTGAACGAGACGTGACTGCTAAAATACCAGGTTCCGTCTTGTTGAGAGGCAAGTCGATTGCAACTGGAGTGTTCGACCTCGATCCACAGCAGGGAGCAGTTGCCGATCTTCGCTTCACGACTGGCAGTGCAACGTTCGTGACGGCGAGTTCGGACACGACAAGAGTCTTTCACGAATTCTATTTGATGGACCTTAAGCAGCCGACGCCAATTGCGTCCTTAAATAATCTTCCGAATCTTGGCTTCGGTTGGCATTATGCCGTCTGGGTTACGGACTCGAGTTTCTCGCCTTTTCATCTCTTTTATTACGGAGCATTCCTGCATCCTGCAGGCCACGATTCGGACAGCGCGAACGACAGCTTTCCCTTTCCCGGAGGCTACGAGCCGCCATCGCTTGTGAACTCACGAGGCAAGATCGAAGTGACAGTTGAGCCGGATTTTCAGCTTCCTGGACTTAAAGCTCGCGGACCGTCAACATTTCCCATCCTCGAAGCACCTATTCCATCGAAGATCTTCATGAAGGAAGTCGTGCCATTGACGAATGTCGTCGCAAGAGGACTGCCTGGCGCCAGGCTCTCTCTGAAGCAGAAATAGTCGACTGCTGATCAGAATCTCATCGGTAGCTTGATCAATCCGTCACCCGAGTGCTTCATACGAATGTTGCCGATAAAATGGTATCCGTCGGGGATAGGAGGAAGCACGCGCGTCGATGTCAAGTCAAATGTTTCTGTCTGCTGGGATGACAGTGTTTTGACCGCAGGATTTATCAATGCACTTATGCTTGAGTTTAGAAAGCGACGCTCTCGAATGCGCAGTGTGAAAGGCTGGGCTCGTTCAGGATTAGCCCTTCCCCCACGGAATAGAAGCGTATACGTTTCGCCAGGAGTGTGCTCGAAGGAAACTTTGACATTCTTGTCTCGATAATCGAACGCACCATTTACAACCGCTGAAGAATCAGGTTTAAGGATCTGTGCCGTGATGTCCGTAAACTGGTTGTAGTCTTCTCTTGATAAGGATAGCCGAAACTCAGCATCTGATTCATTAGCAGCACCTTCGATCGGCATCGTGAAGAGATCACCGGTTGAGATCGTCGTGTCGAATGTTCGCTCGTATCCCAGGATCTCTGCATCAGACTGCAATTCAATTGTTGATGCGGACCCGTTCGTTAATTCAATCGATGCTCTCGCGAACGCTCCTGGGCTTGCCGAGGATGTGAGTGTCGTGACGTCCATGGGGAAGGCGGTCACCTGCAGCGTCAACGGCGGCAGCGATTGATCATCCAGGTTCCGACCATTGCGGAGATCGATCTCCCATACCCCCGGCCGAAGATCCTCTCCACTGATCGTGAGCGTCGCAGCTTTTGGAATATCAGCCCTGCGCAGAAAAAGTCCGTTGAACTGTTTACCATCGTTGTCAAAGATTTGTGCAACACCGGTTGCGCCTGCGGGTCCTGAAAGCACGAGCCGCACTTCTCGCGTGCCACTGGGAATTGCAAAGAACGTGCGCCGAACTTCATGTTCTGGGTGCTCGACTGTTACTATCGCGCTGTACTGGTTTTGTGGGGTAAGCTCGTACGGCACCACGACAGAACTTAGAAGTTCGAACACTGAAGACGTCCTACCCGACTTTCCCTTCGGATAAGCCCAAACTCGGCCACAGTAAAGTCCAGGTGTCTGCATTGCTTTCACATCATAAGCAACATCGGCTCGGAGTGTCCCTTCGCCGCGACGATAGATGCTTGACTGGATCGGTAAGAGCCATGAGGCATCAGACTTGAGATCATATGCGTCGAAACCGACCGAATGCTGTCTTGCAGATATAGTCGGATCCTCGTCGGGAGTGATCTTAAAACTAGCGCGCGCATCTTCAACCGCTGAGAGGCCCGCTCGAAAAAAGGCCGCGGTACCATGATGCACAGAACTCGGAATCGCTGTTTCAATCGAGTAATGCTTGGGGTGATATCCCGTGCGCTCCCATGCAGATAGCAGTTCGAATGCGCGAGGAACGTTGACCATACCAAATCCTTGATCAAGCGGTGTTGCATTTTTGATGGGTACCGCAGATAGCATTAGTGCCCGTTTAATCGATTCAGCATTGGGCTGGTAGTGTGGAAACGCTTGCTTCATACCGCTCAGAAGCAGTGCCACGCAACCAGCTGAGTAAGGCGAAGACATGCTTGTTCCGTTATATCGGTCACCGGAAACAAAGTCTGGTACGGTGCTGACGGCTGTGCCAGGGGAGACAATATCAGGTTTTGAAAGTTCACCGCCCCGGCTGGAGAAATCCCAGATGACAGGGCTTGTAATTCGCGACCCATAGAGATCGCGAGCAGCATCGTCCGGAAGCGTTGCACCACTCGAGATGATCCTATCGGCAGAACCTGGAAGACCAATCGTCGAAAGTCCAGGTCCTTCATTGCCGGCCGAAACACATACTGTCAAGCCGGGACTAGCAGCAAGAAGAGAATCGAGCCAGACGTCCATGACACTCGAACCTTCAAGCTCGGAGCCAATGCCAAAGCTCATGTTCACGACAACCGGCTTACCGGATTCTTTCGCCAATCGCGCAGCGTATTCGTAGCCTCGCTTCATTGAACCAGAGACCGTAACTCCACCAGTTGTATTATCGGCGAATTTTATTCCAACAACCTCAGCTCCGGGCGCAAGTCCGTTGAAGCCGGAGGCGCCATCGATATCATGTCCGGCGGCAATGCCGGCCACGTGTGTGCCGTGACTGCCATCGTCAAAGTAGACAGAAACAATGTGGCGATCTGGATCGATGTTGATTGCACCGCCCAGGTGTTTGTGCTCCACACCTGTTGAATCCTTGGCGTGAAAAGAGAACGTATCAAAACGCTCATGATAATTGGTCAGCGCATGCTCGTCCGAAAGATCTTGATCTCCATCTGAATCGACATATGCAACGAAGTGACCGGATTTGTCTTCGAAGACAAGAACTCCGAATACGTCAGTCTCTTTGCCATTGAAGTTGAGATCCCCGAGCCCATTCTGATAGCTTCGCTCGTTGAGCGCGGCGTAATAGAACTTGCCGTTGTAGGGGTTGAGCGAAAGTTTGTTCAATCCGCGCAATACTGTCGCGCCATTGAACACAAGTTCATCGCCATTACGCGTTGCTTCCGCGAAAGGAATCTCGCCGGTGCCCGAGTAATTTTGCACGTCAATGATCTTGACTTTGCCTTCTGTTGTTTTTTTGAGCCCGATTAGATCCGGATCAACACCAGTGTCCAAAATCACGACTATCACTCCGCGTCCATCAAAGGTCGGATGGTCTTTAAGGTATGTCTCGACCTCGGCTGCCTGTAAACTCAGAAAACTCCATGTCGATCGAGTTGCAACTTTATCCTGACGCGCCTCAGGAATTGGCACTTCGAGTGTACCCGCAGACGGTGCAGTTAGGCTCCGCTTTTTATGCGGTGGCTGTTGCGCTGAGCATTCCGACGACAATAGTGTCGCACTGATGAGGAATAACACGAAGGCACTAATGGAACGAATAGTGGTCATCAGATTGGAATGCATAATGGTACTTGCCTTCGTTTGCGTACGAATGGCAATGACGATCGTTTCGGGTAAGTTGATAGGCGATCCAAGAAGAAAAGGAGAGAACAGGAGGGACCGAGAATTCGCTTCAATCAATAGAACATTTCTCCGCACGGTGTGGCAGAGAGGGACAATGCGAACACAAGTTGGATGTTATTTTATGCGCTCGCAATTGCAATAATTGCAACTGTTATCAAGACAAGGATCGCGAGTATCTTCCACGCCCTTCTACCATTCTCAGCACGATTAATTGCCTCCTCGACGTACCGATCCGTCCCAAACGGAGAAGTATGGTTTGTCAGGTCAGTAGGAAGAATACCCGAATAGCCCGCAGATACCGAGGGTTTCATGGGATTGCAAACAAAATAATGTGAACCTAATTATAAGAGCTTGACAAATATAGCGATAAGCGACGCCGAATGCAAGTAGACTTGAATCTTAACGAAATTTAGCCAAATTGCAAGGTTTTTTCGCGGCGTGGAAACTACAGCCCGGCACGAGGCTGTTTCAGCGGGCCGATTGGAGTCTTGAATTCCCACGGTCAGGTAGCTCAGTCGGTAGAGCAAAGGACTGAAAATCCTTGTGTCGGCGGTTCGATTCCGCCCCTGACCACAATCTCCAAACAGCACCTGCCACCATCACACGCTTTCTGCCTACCGTCCGAACGGCCGCCTCAGGAGTGGGAATTTGGTTTCCACGGTCTTGATTAGCCAATTCGAAAACCTCACTTCTAATGTGTAAACTATCATTATGATGCACATGAACCGTTTGCTGATCTTTCTTTCTCTTATCGCGATCATCGCTCTTAGCGGTTGTGGCAAGCACCGTGATGATGTCGTTCGTGCCGGAAATGGGGGGAAAAAATTTGGTGGACGATATACGCTCAATGAGATTCGAGGAAATCCTGCGAGCCTGGATCCAGTTCGCATCGTCAGCAAATTAGAGGACGATATCGCCTTCAATCTCTATGATAAGCTTGTCGACAACGACCATCATCTTAGAGTAGTCCCAGCGCTTGCACAGTCGTGGGAGATGTCGCCTGATCTCAAGACATATACGTTCCATCTACGCAACAACGCTTATTTCCACGACGATGCGTGCTTTCCAAATGGGAAGGGACGGAAAGTAATTGCGTCCGATGCGAAGTACTCGTTCGAGCGCGTCTGCGATCCGAAGACCACGACGTCTGGATACTGGGTCTTCCAAGATTTGGTGGTTGGCGCAAACGATTACTTCTCGCGCGATACCGGTAAAGTACATCGTGCTGTCAAGGGTGTGTACGGCTTCAAAGTGATCGACGATTCAACGTTCCAGATCGAGCTTACCAAGCCTTTTACACCGTTCATCGAACACTTGACGACGAGTTTTGGCTATATCATCCCGCATGAGGCCATCGAACATTACGGTAAAGACTTTTTCCAGCATCCCGTTGGAAGCGGCGCGTTTATGCTGGATCATTGGTCGCCGGACAATGAGATACTGCTAAAGCGGAATCCAAATTATTGGCAGTTCGATGACAAAGGTAATCGTCTGCCACTGCTCGATGAGATCCGCTTCACATTCATGAAGGACGACAAAACGCTGCTCCAGAATTTTGAGCAGGGAGCGGAGGACGAAGATTTTACGCTGCCCACAGAATCCTTCCAGCAGATCGTCGCGCCAAACAAGACGCTGTTGCCACCATACGACAAGAAGTATGCGTTGCAGCATGTGACTGCAATGAACTCGTTCTTCATTGATATGCTTTGTTCCAAGCCGCCGTTCAATAGCGCAGCGCTTCGGCGTGCGATGAGTTTTGCAATCGACCGCGAAAAACTTTGTAAGTATGTGCTCAAGAATGCCCCGCACGGACCGGCAACACACGGTATCGTCCCACCAGCATTCGAGCAGTATCCAATCGAGGATGTGCATGGGATCAGCTTCAACCCGGATAGTGCTCGCTACTGGCTTGGTAAGGCAGGTTATTCGAATCCTAAAGACGTGCCGCACATCGTCTTCTCCGTTTACAATGAACCGAAGATGGAGCAGATCGCGGAATCTGCCAAGGAAATGTGGCGCACGACTTTAGGACTGGATGTTGAGATCCAAATACTCCAGGCTAGTCAATTGCTCGATGAGTCAGACGATGGGAAGCTTATGATGTGGCTCACGAGATGGTACGCAGATTATCCTGAGATCGAAAATTTTCTCAATTTGCTGAACGGTGATCTGGTGCCTACTGACCCCAATATGAAGAGCTATCCAGACAATACTCGGTGGAAGTCAAAAGCCTTTTCAACACTGTTTGATCAAGCCCTCTCTACAAGTGATGATGCAGCGCGGTTGAAGCTCTATGCTCAGGCCGAAGACGTCGCCGCACAAGAGGCACCAAACATCCCTCTCTATTACGAAGAGCACTACCGCCTTCTGCAGCCATACGTTCGTGATAATCCGCTCGACCCGATGAATCGGATCGATCTGAAGTGGGTATGGCTCGATAAATAACTCACGCAGCGCTTGCATAAACTTGTTGTTCAGAAATTTGGAGGGACTTCGGTACAGGATGCCGAAGCGATGCGACGCGTCATGGCGATCGTGCGAGAATACGGCATCACGCGCCATCATCGTCCGCTCGTGGTTCTCAGCGCGTGTGCTGGTGTAACGAACAGTTTAATTCGGATTAGCGAACTCGCGTTACTTGAGGATACAGCCGATGCGATCAAAGAAGTAGATGGCCTCACGACACGTCATGCAACGATCGTCCGAGATCTCATAAAAGATAAGCGTTTGCAGCGTGATGTTCTGAAGCAACTGGGAGATATTTGGTCCGACCTTCGCAAACTGGTTCGGGGTGTCCATTTGCTCAATGAATTAACCCTTCGCAGCCGTGATCATTTTCTTTCCGTTGGTGAACGCGCGTCGACACTCATTTTTTCTGCGGCATTAGGCGAAGCATTGAAGAAGGATGGACTTGAAGTCATTCTCTATGATGCTCGCGAATTCTTTATCACGTCACGTGAATTCTCGCAAGCAAGACCGCTGACTCGTGACATTGAGCGAAAGATGCGTCCTATTCGCTCGCAGATCGCTCATGGTGCGATAGGGGTGTCACAAGGATTTATCGGGGCAACGACGGAGGGCATTACCACAACGATCGGTCGAGGTGGCTCCGACTTTTCCGCTGCCCTCATGGGCGTAGCGGTCAGAGCGCAAGAGATCCAAATCTGGACGGATGTAGCGGGCATCTATACATGCGATCCACGCCTGACGCCAGCCGCTGCACCGATTCCGACCGTCTCGTTTGCTGAAGCAAGTGCGCTGGCGCTCTTTGGTGCAAAGGTGCTGCACCCCGAGACCATCTGGCCGGCGGTCGAAAAGGGAATTCCTGTGCGTGTGCTTTCTTCGAACGAGCCTGAGGAAGAAGGGACGACGATTCTCGGTGAGGTTGCTCAAACGCGGCCTCTCACCGGGATCGCTTTCAAGCGCAACGTATTGCTCAGTCAGATCTCGCCACTCTCAGCGATGCCTACACTTGAATCGCATGCCGTCCTTTGGGAGACACTCGTGGAGCAGAAAGCTGTACCGTTGGCGATTTCGCAGACCGCTCATCATGCGCTCTATGTGTTCGAGCACGCGGGAATTCAAACTGCGCTGCGGCAGGAGCTGAATGGACTCGCTTCGATCGAATTCTGGAGTGACCGATCTCTTGTCACATTAGTTGGTCCAGGACTGGAAACCACTCCCGGCATCGCGCTCCGTATCTTCAAGGCAGTCGGGAAGACGAATTGCGAACTCATCACCTATGGTGGCGATGGCATTGTAGTAAGCTTCATCGTACCTGATGATAAGATGCCATCAGTAGTGAAACGCCTGCACAAGGAGTTCTTCGAATAATTCAGAAGATCAAAAAGCAAGGTTAAGGTAGAGGTACACGAGCGGCGCAACGAACAGCAATGAGTCCAGCCTGTCAAGCATGCCCCCGTGTCCGGGCAGAAGTTGCGAAGAGTCCTTAACTCCTGCGTCACGCTTAAGAAGTGATTCGGCTAGATCACCCATCTGTCCGAATACACCCACAATCACTCCGAAGACAAAGCAGTCGATAGGACGAAGTGCGGATAGTCCTGGAAAGATTGCGCGCGCAGCAAACCACGCACCCCATGCTGTGATAGCACCCCAGAATGCACCCTCCCAAGTTTTCTTCGGACTCACACGCTCGAAGAGTAAGTGCTTGCCCATTGCGCGACCACCGAAGTATGCACCCGAATCGCAGATCCAGATGCTCGCAAGCACCGCAACGGCAAAGAGTCCTGCATCGATCGGAGGAGTGCTACTGCCGGCAGCACGCGCTGCGGCTTCACGAATGTAGAAAAATTCTCGTATGCCATAAAATGCGCCAAGTCCCAACCCTACATAGATGACACCACTAAGCGTCACGGAAATCTGCATGAATGGATTTGGAAGTCCGCGAAAGAGCTCGACGAAAAAGACAATGACGAAGAGAAGAATGAAGATCGCAACAATCGGCTGTATGGATGTCGCTGAGCCAGGTGCGAGGCGGAGCAACGTGTTAATGCGTAGTTGTGCAAAGGAAAAAACCACGAGCGCAGCAGCAGTGCATCCGATGACGACTTGGGGACGAAGTCCTTTTGCTCTTGCAAGCCCGTAGTACTCATGCACAGTAACTGCGCCAAGCATTGCGACAAGCGCCAGTAATCCGAATGGTTTGAAGAGAACGATATAAACGATGATCGGAATGCCGATCACTGCTACAAGAATACGTTGGGTGAGATTGCTCATCTTAAAGGTGTAATTGATCTTCAGTGTAGTGCTGATCTGGTTCCGAGGCGGATGGATGCTCAAAGAGTCCGGGCGGGGGATTGCGGGCCGTGAGCGAATTCGTCAGTCGATAATAACCGACGAGACTGATAATCAATACCGGCAACGCGATTACAAGTGTCGTTGCCGCGTCGGTGATGCTTGTTTCGCCTTCAGATAATACAGCGCTGTGTGGCCCTTCTGAAGCTTGTGGAAGCAAAAGCATCACCAGAACGATTGCCGCGTTATTTGCAACATGTCCGACAGAGCCTACAAGCAGGTTACCGGTGCGATACGACATCCAACCAAGAACCAACCCGAGGACAAAGAGCCCCGGAAGTTCGATCGGCTCAAAATGGATGATCGCAAAGGCAAGAGAGGTCCAGAGAATCGCGACATATGGGCGTGGTCCATGCTTCCCGCTGAACTCGATGTTGGTTTGCATGAAGCCGCGAAAAAGGATCTCTTCCGAAAGCGCGGGGACGATTGCAATTGTCACAAACACCAGCACCGCCTCGAGCAACGAGTGCTTACCCATGATAGCGCCTTTGGTGACATTCTCACTCAGCTTTTCAAGTTCCTTAATATGCGAATAGATCACGGGCAAATGCTGCAACACGTGTTCCCATAATACAGAGATCATAGAACCGACCAACTGTGCCGCAAAGATGATCGGGATGGCGAGAACGTAAGCCATCGCAGGCGTCTCTTCAAAGCCCTGTAACCTGAAGACACGGATCGGATCTTGCCGAGCGATCCTTACCAGGAGCATCGTGCCGAGCAACATAACGACGAGCTGCGCAATCCCGGTAGCGATGAGTTCGGCAATGGGAGGAGTTTCCTTTAATGAATCCCCGCGAACTGCATCGACGCTTGTCACGAGAACAGCACCGAACGCCTGAAACAGGATCGCAATCCCGAGGACGATCAGGAGAGATGTTCCGATCCGGAAATACCCGTTGCGTTGGAGCCAGTTACTTTCGGTCACGAATTGAGTTAGTGGTCACGTGTCCTCCACTGCAATTTACGGAGGAGATGGATTAGAGAAAGCAATACGGGTAGCTGGAAGCAACGGATTTGTCTTGAGACAGCGAAATCGTTGCACGGTGTCCTCAGACGTCATAAAAAAGGCCGCTTCGGTAGAAGCGGCCTTGACTCCATCACGGAGATCTCAGAATTTGATCAATGGGTTGCTTCAGCATCGGCAACTTCGACTGAAGGGTTGACGACATTATCGACCACATCCTCCACGTCATTATAAATCTCAAGTTTGACTTTGGCCGTGCCGGAATGCACGAATCCAAGTTGAACCGCAGCCGCGTGTGACAGATCAATAATGCGATTGCCAACGTACGGCCCTCGATCAGTGATCTCGACGATAACGCTCTGCAGATTGCTGAGATTTGTCACTCGCACCTTCGTGCCGAAGGGGAGTGTCTTGTGTGCTGCCATCAGCGTGTTCGTGTCGAAACGCTTCCCCGATGCTGTCTTGCGATGCTGGAAGAAACCTCCATACCACGAAGCGACGCCGGTTGAAGCAGTCCGAAGAAGAACGTCGGCTGGGGAAAGCGCCTGCCTTGCGACATTGGCGACCTTGTGCCACCGGAAGTGTCTCTGGTGACTCTTGGCTTTTGAATGGTTTTCCCTGGTGTGACCGGTCTTGTTTGCTAGAGCAGTGGTCACGTTCACGCCGAATGATACTATGCCGGAGATACAAAACAGGACCGAAGCCACAGCAATCCTCACGGAAGAACGGATACGTCGTCGGAGACGCTCTTCGCTGGTGATTGCAACCTGCTTCAACTCCTGGAACGTCTCGGAAACCAAGTGACCGGCCTCACGAGATATTTGGTTGAGTTGGGTGTTGTTTGCCATGCCCGCACTACAACTCCCAGTGGAAAAAGGTTCGATTTCCACTTGCTCAGAGAAAGCTAATGGTAGCTCTCTCGATGACGGTCGTCAAACAGATGGTTGCGAGAGTTGATCGACTTATTAATTGTAGCGTCCGGATCAATCTCAGAGGCTATTGAACCAATGCTAGAGCCGTCCAATTCGGCCAAAACATAACCATTCTGGCCAATTATTGCCGAAGAACCTCGAAACTTCAATGAGGACTTTTGACCATCTACAGTGCAAGATTCTTCGCCAACCCGATCGGCGAAGGCGAGGATGACTTTGTTCTCGAAAGCTCTTGTCCGAAGCGTCGTTAAGAGCATCCCTGATGTCGTTACGATGTTAGACGGCACACAAATCACCTGAGCACCATGAAGTGCGAGCGTTCGGGCTGCTTCGGGAAATCGCCAGTCATAACAGATCATCATACCAACGGCCATCGAAGCGTCGGCGCAGCCTAAATCGCAAACCGGAAACCCGAGGTTACCGCGCTCGAAGAGGAGCTTCTCGCGATCAAAAAGATGTACCTTTCTGTAATGACCAATTAAGTTACCCTTTCGATCAATCAGAATGGAGCTATTGTAGAACTTGTCGTCGTCTTTCTCCATGAAGCCAGTACAAATCGCTATTTCATTTGCAATGGCTATTTGCCCAATCGCTTCGACCGCGCTGCCAGAAAGGGGCTGGGCCAATGGACGAATCTCATCGACACTTCCGAAGCAATAGCCCGTCAATCCCAGCTCGGGAAAGACATGCAGGTCTGACGTTGATCCTTCAATCATTCGACGCATCTGCTCGAGATTCGCCTCGATGTTGCCATGTACTGGAGCAGTTTGGTGACAGGCTATTCGCATTCGTAACCCTCCCTTTTCAAACGAGCAAGTCCCAGACGTACGTAATCTGGATTCATATCGACACCACAGAACCTTCTCCCGAGTCGATGTGCGACAACTGAGGTGGTGCCTGAACCGCTGAAGAGGTCCAGAACGCGATCACCCTGATTGCTGGATGCGAGGATGATGCGCTCGATCAAGCGCTCTGGCTTTTGAGTAGGATGCTCTGTATTCTCGGGCATGCTCCAGAAAGGTACGGTAAGATCCGTCCAGATATTCGACGGATGAGTCTTGCGAATGCGTTCGCCTGCTGGAGTCTGGATCCAGTCCTTTGGTTTACCATCCTGACGATAGGGCGCGATCACTTTTTTCTCAACCTTGACAGCTTCGATATTGAAAACGTAATGTTTTGGGTCGCGCACAGCGAACCAGATGTCCTCCATGTTCTGCTTCCAGTTGCGAGCGGCGCCACGACCTTTCTCGCGCTTCCATGTGATGCGATTCAAAATTGTCCAGCCAGCATCCGCCATTGCAGACTCGATGAGTCCGCTGCATTTCCAATCGGAGCAGATGTAAAGCGAAGCCGTTTCACTCGATACCGAAGTTAGTGCTCCGATCCAATTCCGTGTCCAACCTTCAAATTTTGTTCGAGTACGTTTATCAGAATCGTTGCCAAAGTCTTTTCCGAGATTGTACGGTGGGTCGGCGATGATTAGGTCAAACCGCCAGCCACCCATTCGTCGCAGCCCATCAATGACATCTCCGTTAAAGATACCTGATCGTTCGGAATTCACTGTGGATGCTACGTCCAAAGTTGGCAGATCGAGGCTCACAGGGAGGTGCTCAATTCGCAGTGTCTTATTTAGTGGTGATGCCATCTCAGAATCCAAGTGAAAGACTAAGGCCAATCTCAGTATCGTCATAACTATAGAGCGGGAAGCGAGGGCCAGAAGGAAGAAGGGCGCTGACGGTAGAATAGCCGATGCTGCCTGAGAGCGAGATGTCATTGAAAAGGGATAGAGCACGCTCGTTCACAAAACTGAAATCTTTCAAGAGTGTTACATTCGTGAAGAGTCCGCGCTCTGTCCGATCCGCTCCAGTCAGTAAGGTGATTCGATCAGTAGTGCGGTTGACGACTGAACCGTATTTGCGATGTTCGCCAGATAGGTCAAGACTCAACATCATCCCCATAAAGATCTTTGCCTGTACGAACGCCATAAGTCGCATAAGATTATAAGTGTACTGGTCGTCGCTTATGCCGGTTGCTCTTCGCTGTGAGAGGTTACCGATTTGATCGACGTATGCGCGTAATGTCGGATTCGTGCTGAACGTGAAGAGCCCGCCAAACGACACATCGTCTCCGATCGAATGCATAAGACCTAATCCCAATGAATACTGGAAGAACGAAGAAGCGACCGTGGAAGGTCGCTTCAATTTGTTCACTGAATCCGGCAGGACGGTGAGCGGTGTCACGTAGTTCTTGAACCCGATGATCCCCTCTGCTAACAGAGCAGTTGTCTGAGAAAGCAAGGTACGAACGCCGATGCGAAGTTGATTTTCTAGGCTGCTGTAGATCGAGTCGTTTGGGTATGTGCTGTTTATAAGATCATATGTCAGATCGAGAGTTGTGCGTTGTGAGGGCGACGCCTCGTATGTACCCTCAATTGTCAACGCTGAATAATCATAAATTTTATAGTATGGCTGGTTCTTTCTGATTTCAAAAGTGAGAGGAAGTTGCAGATTAGAGGCAAACGTGGTCGCGCCAGCATCGGCAAGATTGGCAGGAATATCAAAATCCTGAGCGCTTAAATTTCGGAATGCTTGAGTGGGTGCGATCAAGAAAAACAGTGGAGCTTTTGCCGGCTCGTCGTCCGACTGATCGCTGGAGTCTGGCTCCGAATAGGTAGGAGCAACAGGCCTTGTGGCCGAGGTTGTGTGTGTGTGTTGAGTCGAGATAGCCGATGAATCAGGTTCTAGGCTCCCTTGCGTAGGCAAAAAGTCGCTTTCCGGGTAGGCTTTTTCAAGATCCTTGATCGCTTGGGCGAAAAGGAGAAGGATTCGGTCTTCTTGCTTAAGTCCCGAGAGCACATGCTCGAGGAGCGGACGAGTTTCTCTCAGTTCTCCAAGCGATACTTCTTTTACACTTTGTGTGAAAGTGAGCGAATCCAGCAGGTCAGCAAGGGTCGAAACAATTTGAGATGCAGAATCACGTTGATCTGAAAGCACTGCGGCATTCTTGCCCTTAAACTGGATCGAATCCAGCGCACCGCTAACTAGATACAGCGCCGTGGTCGTGGTTGCAACCAATGAGTCTGTAGTCGAAGACCCTTCGGCAGCATTCGATTTGATTGGTTCAGTACTCGGGCCAGTTTGGCTAGCTTGCTGTGTGGGCGGAATCGAGAATGTCCCAGTTTTCTGAGCAGAATTGTCCGGATAGGATTGAGAGTCTGCTACGGGCTCAGAGCCTGCCAAGCTGGCTTCTGCACGTATTGATGGAATATTCGAGAGATAGAAACTTGCACCTATCCCTAGTTGGGTGGCAGAGTAGGAATGGATATCTCGCTGTGTATAGATGTAAGGCGTCGTCGACGCGCTGAATTTATAGGTAGCGACTGGCGAAAACTGTGTCAAATATTGAAGTGTGATCCCCGGTTGGAAAATACGATCGGGTGCGCTTGTGTCAACGCCTTCGACATTCGAACTAGATATGATTCCCGCTGAGAGTGTCCCTTGAAATTGAGCGTACGAAGGTCCTGCCCAAATCATAGATTCAAGTACAATGACAAGCAAGAGCGAGCGAAAGATCATATTGTGAATCACAGATGTGGTGAGCAGCCACACATCTACAGAGTCTCTATGTTCCCTAAAGCTTAACAGCAGTCCCTCTAAGTGAAATTCATAAGTGCTAGCCAGAGCGAGTGGAAATGCATGGGATCGACTCGGTCGAGCAGGTAGTAAAGCCCCCACATGGTAAACCCGACCGAGATGGGCACAGAAAGATTGTCGTCGAATCGAAGCCGGACGCTAGCCGCTTCAACCACAGCGCCGGCAACGGCTGCGATCGCTCCGATCGCGTATTCGACTCCGGTGCCAACCGCTTTGGGTGCAAGAGCGACAACTATCCAAGCGGTAACCACGAATGCCATCGTGCCTTCACGACTCTTATCAAGAAATGGGTGCTTTCCCCACATTTTCCCAAAGATTGCGCTTGACGCGTCTGAAATGATGAGGATAGAGAAGGCGGTAACCGTTATAAGCTTTGGAAAGATAAAGACGCAAAGCGCCGCACTGATCAAAACGTAGGTTGCGCCTGAAAGGAGCATCTTCGAGTCGTCCCGTTCGTGAGGACGAAGTAGTCGGAAGAAAACTTTGTTGACAATTCGCTTAAGCCACGGCATGTAGTGCCTTCCGACGTCAACAAACACGGAAAAGATCAGGAAGGGCACAAGGAACTCCAGGGTGGTTTGCCGAGGAATGAAGTAATAAACCACCGGGATGGAAAGTGAGGCCAGATGGATTCCCTTTCGGACAAGTTCATCCTTGACGCTGATGTCCTTATCGGGCAAGGGATCGCCCAAAATGGAATCTGTAGAATCAGTTCTCTCGAACGCGCGCTTATGCACACCGGCAATCAGCTCTTTGTGTTCCAATTCGTCTTCGCTCTAATTCGAAAGGTGCTAGCCCGAATGCTGCAAGTAATTAACCATTCACAGGCTCCCGTAAAAAATCTTTGCAAAAATAGCTCTTTCACGGACTTTCCTGTGTTATCGGTAAAGTAGTAGGACGCGTGCCGCCGTGTAGAAGGTATGTGTCGTCGGAGAAAGACCTTCGATGTTGGTGCATTCATTTGGGAATAACCTTCTTTTCCGCACGTCAAAACGAAACGTTCGCTCTGCTCTTCCAAAGTGTGCTTCTAATTTTCTCAAAACCGGTTATCCGCTTATATATTGTTGGTTTAGTCATTCTCGCAATTGCCTCTTTGGTAAATGCGGGGTATTGCTATGACTTGCACGTGCAATGGGCGTCGTCAGTAATCTCTTACACTTCTCAGTTAGGTACCAAAGAATACTCTGCACGCCAACTCTTAGGCAAGCCGAACAAATGCCCTGACGCTGGCGATAGTCCCTGTGCGTGGGCGGCAGCGCACGATGGGCCGGATGGTGGTGGAGAGGAACATCTAAAAGTTGGATATGCGCGAGCAATGTATATCCAGCAAGTTGCAATCGCCGAAAATTTTAATCCCGGCGCCGTTGAACGGGTCTATATCTTCGATCTTAATGGAGATCGGCACGAGGTCTATCACAAAGCTGTACATGCTGCCGCAGCTTCCTCCCGGGTGTTGAATATCATCTTCCCAAAAACGGACTACGCAGTCAATGCCGTTGAGATTGATCTTCAATGCGGCCAGGTCGACGGCTGGAATGAGATTGATGCCATTGGCATCAGCGAGTCAGCCGACCCAGTTGTCGCTGAGATAAATGTCGCACCGAATATGGAGACCAACCCAATCCGCGAGAATCTGGGGCCGGCGGTGAATTCTGCGTTCGATGAGGTCTTGCCGGTAATCTCGCCGGACGGACGCACGATCTATATTGACCGAAAGAATCATCCGGACAACATCGGTAACCATGATAATATCTGGTACTCTGAGCTTAGCCGGGACGGAGTCTGGTCGCAGGCGGTGAACATTGGTCCCCCTCTAAATAATGGCGGGAGTTCTTTTGTTGCATCGATCACACCGGATGGCAACACCTTACTCCTTGGAGGTACTTACCACTACAAGGATTCCGATGAATTCGGTATTTGGCTTTCGCATCACCAGGAGGAGACTTGGGGTTATCCCGAGAAAGTGCATGTGAAGGATTTTTACACACACAGCCAATTTATAGAGTTCTGCCTCTCCAATGACAACCGTGCGATCCTCATGAGTCTTGAGCGCGAGGAAGGGCTTGGACGAAAAGATATCTATGTCAGTTTTGTCAAACCGGATGGCACCTGGACGGCTCCGAAAAATCTTGGGCCAGTCGTTAACTCGGCGGCAGACGAAGGGATGCCTTTCCTCGCTTCCGATGGTGTAACTCTTTATTATGCTTCCGAAGGTTTCAGCGGCTATGGAGGGATGGACATGTACCTTACTCGTCGGCTAGATGATACGTGGGAGCACTGGAGCGAACCACAGAATCTCGGCCCCGGACTGAATACGCCCGGCTGGGATGCTTATTACACGATCCCAGCTTCTGGCGACTTTGCTTATTTCATTTCCACTGAAAGCTCGATCGGGCAGGGCGATGTTTTCCGAGTGAGGCTTCCAGAATCCCTCAAGCCAAAGCCGGTTGTACTGATTTCCGGAAGAGTACTCGACGCAAAGACACACAAGCCGGTACGCGCCTCGATCCATTACGAGGTGCTCTCGCAAGCCAAAGAGGTTGGGGGAGCCAGCTCCAACTCTCAAGGTAATTTCAAGATCGTGCTTCCTGCGGGCGCCATCTATGGCTTCCACGCCGAAGCGAAGGGTTACGCTTCTGTCAATCAGAGTCTGGATCTTCACAATGTCCACAAGTATCAGGAGTTAACTCAGGATCTTTCGCTTGTGCCTTTGGAAGTCGGTCAGACTCTTCGACTCAACAACATCTTTTTTGATTTTGGCAAGTCAATATTGGAAGCAACCTCATTTGGAGAGCTGGACCGAGTGGTGAAGATGCTGGTCGATAACCCAAAGCTGATGATAGCAATCAATGGTCACGCGGATAGTATCGGGACTCACGCAGCTAATATGCAGCTCTCGACTGATCGCGCTTCGGCAGTCGAAAAGTATCTCGTCACAAAGGGAATAGCCCTAAAACGGTTGCGAATTCAGGGATTTGGGGAGACGAAGCCACTTTCGCCAAATTCTACAGACGATGGCCGCCGGCAGAATCGCAGAGTGGAGATTACGATATTGCGAGAGTAACTGCGGCTTCAACATTCCAAACGGTTCATCAGGATATTTGGTTAACTGCGCTTGCACAGCTTCAATGCGCTAGTCTGCTATATGTTTGAATTGCCAGTCATAGATTCTCCGAAGCCTACTGTGCTTCGTGCCCCGAGGCCTGAGTGGTTGAAGGTGAAGATTCCGCAGGGGGAAAAGTTTTCCGAATTGAAGTCGCTCATTCGATCACACGGTCTGCACACCGTTTGTGAAGAAGCGCGCTGTCCGAATATGGCGGAATGCTGGAACGCGGGTACCGCTACGTTCATGATACTGGGGGATACCTGCACACGCTCATGCGGGTTCTGTGCAGTAAAGACTGGCCGGCCAATGCTTCTCGATCAGGAAGAGCCGCAGCATGTTGCTGATGCCGTTCGCATCATGCGATTGAAGCACGCAGTGATCACCTCAGTCAATCGCGACGAACTTCCCGATGGAGGATCGACCATTTTTGCACGAACCATTGAAGCTGTTCGCGAGCAAAATCCAGGTACAACGATCGAGGTACTCATACCTGATTTTAAGGGAAAAGATGCTTCGCTGGATATGATTCTGGATGCCAAGCCGGACATCCTCAATCATAACACGGAGACCGTGCCGTCACTCTATCGCATTGTTCGTCCCCAGGCGAAGTACCATTGGACATTGAAGGTGCTTACTCGTGCGAAGGCGCGGGGCTTCGTAACAAAGACTGGGGTGATGCTCGGTCTGGGCGAATCGCGGGAAGAGCTTTTGAAGGTGATGATGGATTTGGCTAACCTGAAAGTTGACATTCTTACTCTCGGGCAATATCTTCAGCCTACGAGTGCGCACTTGCCGGTTCACCGGTTCTTGCATCCTAATGAATTTAAAGAACTCCACGATATTGGAATTGGCATGGGCTTCCGCATCGTCGAAGCAGGTCCACTCGTGAGAAGCTCGTATCATGCCGAGCAGCACGTTTAACGACCTCGCTCGCAGTGCCCAAAGCTTATGATCTCCTCGCGGTCCCGGCGCTAAAGACACTTGCAAGAATTGGCTCGCTCTTCAATGATAAATTGAAGAGGGGTATCGATGGGCGTCGGTCATTAATGATTGAGATTGAGGAACACTACAAGAGTGTCACTGATCGTCGGCGGATCCTTATCCACGTCTCCTCGTTCGGCGAACTCGAACAGGCGAAGCCGATCGTCGAGCAGTTAGCGCAGCAGACTCCGCGTCCGCACATACACCTCACATTCTTTTCACCGAGTGGCTATGAGAATGCCAAGGCACGTTATTCGACGCCAGATCTCATTACGTATGCACCATTTGATGATCAAGGATCTGTAAAACAATTTCTCGAACGTGTTCGGCCCGATCTTGCGCTATTTGTTCGCTATGATGTGTGGCCCAATATGGCAAAGCAATTACGGGCACTCGGTATTCCATCCATTCTCTTTAGCGCAACGTTCGATGCTCGCCGCGAATCACCAATGGTACGAAAGCTGCATCGGAATACATACGATCAGCTCTCAAAGATTCTCACAATTTCGACGGAAGACAAATTAGGATTTGAGCGGCTTGGAGTGGTCGTTCCAATCAACGTTGCTGGCGACACACGTTTCGATCAGGTGGCTGTCAGAAAATCCGAAATTGCAAACGCAGATACGCATGTTCTTCCAGATAATGTTCGCAATAACCTCCGCGAATCGAAGCGTTTCGTCTTAGTAGCTGGAAGTACGTGGGCAAAAGACGAAGAACTGATCAGTGAGATTATGCTTCGATCACCGCCTCGATTTGATGATGTTGTTTTGATCATAGCTCCGCATGAGCCCTCCGAGGGGCATGTGCAGAAGCTACTAGATACATTCGGTGCGGAAGCGATTAAACTGTCAGAGTGTGATCGTTATGCCGGTGAACGAGTCATTATTGTCGACTCAATTGGAAAGTTGTTCAGCCTTTATCAAGAAGCCGATATTGCTTACGTAGGCGGAGGATTTTCAGACGGCGTTCATAACGTCCTTGAGCCATCGGTTTGGAGGAAGCCGGTGATTGTTGGTCCGCGGCACGAACGATCTCAGGAAGTTGCCGCACTGATCGGTGAATCAGGGGGAATCGCTGTCACCAATGATGATGAGCTTGGAATGGCCATTGCTCGCTTCAAAACAGACCGTGCATATCTATCTCTATTTGCCAACAATGCAGAGCAATTTGTCAAGAGAAGATTGGGGGCTACGACTCAGATCATGTGCGCGATCGAAGAGACGGTTGTCAGTGATCATGATCTCTCGTAAACCTCTTTGTAGTTTTTGATCGCATCGAGTATCCCTACTGCGAATTTCCGTTGTCCCGCACTACTCCTAAGGAGTGCCTCCTCCTTTGGGTTAGAGATAAATCCAGTCTCAATAAGAACGTTAGGCATCGAAGCACCAATCAAAACATAAAAGCCTGCTTGCGAGACACCGTTATCTTTAGTGGCAACGTGTGTACGAAACTGTTTTTGAACCAAACTTGCGAATCGTTCGGAGAACTTCACATCGTGAGAGCGTGACATTGATGTTAGAATGAAGTCCAGGTCAGAGAGCTTGCTGTAACGCTCGCTATTGTCTTCCAATGCGATAACGGCGTTTTCGCGCGCCGCGACACTTATGGCGGCATCTGTCTTGCCTGGTCTCAGGATATACGTTGTGAAGCCCCGAGCTTTGCTAGGCTTTTCTGGCGTGGAGTTACAATGCACGCTGATAAAGAGTTTGCCATGCTGTTCATTGGCGATCGCACCGCGTCTATCGAGTTCGATAAATGTGTCGGACTGGCGGGTGTAAACCACCCGGACATCCGGCAACGTTTTTTTAATCAAGGCTCCCAATTTGAGGATGATCGCGAGCGCTGCTTGCTTCTCCATATAGCCGTTCGTACCGATGGCTCCGGCGTCTCGGCCTCCGTGCCCGGCGTCGAGCACAATGACATCAAGTTTGGGGCGTACATGCGCTTTCTTCGCGTGCTTCGGAGCGTCTTCATCCTGCAATGTGTCCAGTGAGCGGAAGGAAGTAGAAAGCAGAACGAGCAGCGCAAGAACTGGAAAAAAGAACAAGTTGAAGTCGGAGCGTTGATTCAATAGGGTCCTGCTCGTCAACGATAATTTGTGAATTGGATTGGGAAATCAAACTCCTGGGATCTTAGCAACTGAATCGCTTCCTGAAGTTCATCTTTGCTCTTCCCAACAACGCGCACTGCATCTCCCTGGATTTGTGCTTGCACTTTCATTTTCTTATCCTTGATCAGTTTGGTGACTTGTTTTGCTTGCTCGGACTCCAGTCCGCTCTTGATCTTGACTATTTGACGCAGCGTGGACCCAGCGGCTTGTTCAGCCTTTCCATATTCAAGCGCTTTTAGAGAGATATTGCGCTTGATCATCTTGCCATTAATAATCTCAGCAAGAGCCCTCAATTTCATATCATCCGAGGTATGTAGCGTGAGAGTTTTCTCCTTTTGATCCAGTTCGATCGTCGTATGGCTTCCCTTGAAATCATAGCGTTGTTCGACCTCTTTTCGCGCCTGGTTGATAGCGTTGTCAAGCTCCTGCTGGTCGACATCGGAGACAATATCAAAAGAGAATTGCTGTGCCATTGTGCTTTTAGTGGGCTGAAATCCTGACAAATCTACGAGAATTTGGGGCATTGCACTCTTGGTACGTAAATGGCGGTAAAGCTAAACTTAACTGTGCATCGTGCGAAAAATGAGTGTTTCAGTAAGCAGAAAGGTACCGACTCCCGTTCGATATTTGATCGCATTCGCGATCAGTTTCGGTGCGCTCTATCTTGCGTTTCACGATCAGGACTGGGCAAAGCTTTACGCCCAGATGTGCCAGATGAACTTCGTTTTCATACTCGCAGGCACCGCCTGCATGTTTCTGTCCCATTATCTCCGAGCCTGGAGATGGCGCCTCTTCCTTGATCCAGTCAAGAAGGGGACGCGGGTATCCTCTGGCTTTATGGCTTTGATTGCCGGGTATGCTGCGAATAATGCAATACCTCGAACAAGCGAAGTCGTCCGCCCCATACTCTTTTCAAGGCGCGAAAGAGTACCAATCCCCGAAACTGTAGCGAGCATTGTGATCGAACGCTTGAGCGATCTGTTCGGACTGGTTCTCTTCCTCATTATCTCGTTGTTCGTATTTGAAGATGCATTCAAAATCGCTTATCCCAGAGCAGTGCATGAACTGATCCCGGTCACGGCTGCGCTCGTGGTCTTGCTGGTGTTGACCGTTGTGACGCTCGTCAGTGAAAAACGCACGGTCACGATCGTAAATAAGTTGACGAAGCGCTTACCAATAAAGATTCGGGTCAAGATCGAACAGGGAGGAATTGGTTTCTCTAAGGGACTGCAGTCTTTGCGCGGACCAGCCTTCTTTCCTTTTTTGCTAGGGACGTTTGGCATTTACTTGATGTACGCGCTTTCGATGTACGTCGCTTTCTTTGCATTCCCACATGGTGAGATGAGTCACATCGGTTTTGGTGGAGCTGTCGCACTTCAAACGTTGTCGGGACTTGCGTTTACTATCCCAACGCCCGGCGGTACCGGGACGTATCATTTATTCATCAGCAGAGCCCTAACCAATATCTTTAATGTCCCCGCACAAACTGCCTTGGCATTTGCTACAATCGTGCATGCTTCCAACTATATCCTGACCACGATCATCGGTCTAGGATTCATTTTGATGGAAGGTATTTCTATGAAGCAGATCAAGCTTAAGGAGGAAGAACTTGTGAAAGAAGAGGCGGCCGTAGTGCTCCAAGCTGTCCAGTCCCCCACGACGAGATAGTATTCTCTCTGAATAATCGAATTGTGGGTGGGAAACTACTTAGCCAGTACTTTCGTGTTATCAATGTTTGCCTCATGCTCTGACTGATTTGCCTAGATTTTACCCCATCAGCTTCTGTGGTTGATCTTCATTGTCACATTGTACCTGGCGTTGACGATGGCGCGCCTGATATCGAGACATCACTGTCGATGATCCGACAGGCGAAGTCGATCGGTGTCACTGCAATTCTGACAACTCCGCATATCCTCGCACACCCTGCTGAGCGTGCCACGCATGAGGAGCACAAACGTGCTTTTGCAAGGCTGCTTGATGCGCAGCGATCATCGGATGTTGCCGATATCGAATTGAGATTGAGTGGTGAAGTGCGAGTGACGGGTGACTCAATGCGCATTATTGACGATCGGGCTTTTACATATGCCGAGGAAGGAAAGTACATCTTGCTCGAACTACCTTCGCAGGAGGTGCCGCCTTATTTCAGCCAAACACTTTTCGAGTTTAGACTCCGGGGGATCACACCGATTGTCGCTCACCCAGAGCGCAATCTTGCTGTGATAACTCACCCGCAACATGCGATCGACTTCGTGCGTCAGGGTGCGCATCTGCAACTAACGACTTCTTCGATCAACGGTGAGTTGGGACCGACGATAGAAGCAGCCTCGATGGCAATGCTGCAAGCAGGAATTGTGAGCTTTATCGCTTCGGACGCTCATAATCTGACCATGCGAAGTTTTTTGGGTTGGGAGCGAACACGAGAGGCGCTCGATCTCAACTTTGGTGCAGATGCAAAACATTTGTTTTCTCGACTTTCCGCTTCGAACCCAGCCGCTGTTCTCAATGGTGTACCGCTTGATCTCGTAGAGATCGAAAGCGACCGAGAGGATGCGTTTCTCGAATCGTTTTCCACGCAGGCCGGACTAAAGCAGGAAAAACGAAAACGATTCTTCTTCTTCTAGTCTATTCGCTCTTGAGGGATGGCTTGAGTTACAAGCTATTCCGAACATTACCTAAGGATCCACTATGGCCTCAACGACCAATGGAGCGTCGCCCGAATCGCCGAACAGCAATGGGTTTGCCAAGCTTACGCGCGATGACTCGGTGATTGCACCGGCGCAAAACAGCGGCGCCCATCTAAAACGACGGAAAAGGTCGCTCGAGAGCAAGCTCAATCTCTCTGAGATTGTCAAGATGCTCTATCGAGGTCGTTGGATCATCCTGATGACCTTCGTTCTCGTTTTTGCATATACTGTCTACCAGACATACTCCAAACCATTCGTCTACTCCTCGTGGGCGAGGATGTTCATCGAGAAGAAGCCCGCAATGATGGAGCTGAAGCTCTCAGCGTCAGACGATGACCATAGTGTCCCCAATCAAATCACATTTTTCAAGTCGCATGTTGTAAGCCAACATGTTGCACATCTGCTCTTAGAGTATGCGAATGGCGAGCGAACAGAACTCGACTCACTATTTATGGAATACTTCGGCTCGAAAGCAGCAATCCCAGTAGACCGAAGTCGGATTGCAATGATCAAGATGCAAGATAATCCGAAGATGCCGCCTCAAAGTGGCATTCCGGAGGAGAGCGTGCTCGAAGGCCGAGCTTCGAACAATATCAAGATTGAAGCTGATGCCGGTAACGATTACCTCATCGTAACTGCTGAAGGCTACACTCCTGAAGATGCAGCATTCCTGACGAATATTTTCATGGTCGTGTATGCGAAGGATAATCTTGCACGCAGTCGCGCCAATTCCAATGCACTAAAAGAAGTTCTGGCTTCACAGGTAAAGCACAGCTACGATACACTAAACCAAGTGGAATCGCAACTGAAAGACTACCTGCGAGAGTCGAATGGACTCAGTATCGAGCAACGTGTTTCCGAATTGACAACTCAACTTGAGCAGACGAAGCTCAAGTACAATACCCTCCTCATTGACATCGGTCAACGCAACAGGATCTATGCTGACCTCATCGCCAATCGGGATACGGTCGAAAAAGTCTTTTTTCAAAACCTTACGCTGCAACCTGCAATCAAGCTGCTCGAAGGTCAAATCGCGGGTTTAGAAGCTGATCTTCTCACTTCGAGGGCGACAAATTCTGCCATGGATCCTCGAACGAAAAAGTATCTAAATCAGACAGAAGGCGCCACCGAACAGAAGATTGCTCAACTAAAAGAGAACTTGCGCCAGAAAGCAGAAGAGCAATTAAGGACACAAGTAATTGTCGTGACTGATGCAGGCAGCATGACGAGTGATCCACATGTTAGTGATCTTTCACAAGAGGAATCCGTTCGGAAGCTTCGTGAAGCAATTCTTACCACGAGGCTCAGGTTGGGCGAAGACTCACTGCTTGCCGCCGGCCTGTCAAATCTCATTTCAAGCTTAGGTGCAGAGATCGGATTGATGCCTGATAAACTCATCCGATCTGGACAGCTTAAACGATCGGAAGGAAGCGCAGAGCGGCTTTACACACAGATGGAGGATCGCTACATGGATGCATGGCTTGCTGAGCAGGCTGTGTTCGGTAGCGTCAAACTTGAAGACCCGGCAGGGATTTACCCTGTCCCAATCAGGCCCAATCGTCAATCGAGCATCCTTACCGGTGCGCTTATCGGTCTTGGTCTTGGAATTTGCTTGGTAGTGTTGCTCTCGTTCCTTGATTCAACTGTGCGCTCGCCTGATGAGGTGGAATCGCATGGACTCAATGTGCTTGCGACTATCCCTATTATTCAGCCCTTACTTACACCGAAGGGTGAGCAAATTCTTTCTGCAGATGGGCATGCGCCTAAGTTTACGGCACACAGGGTTGCTTTCCTCGATCCGCGATCATCGATTGCAGAGTCGTATCGCTCACTCAGAACTTCAATTCAGTTTGCGAGCCTTGATCGAGATATTCGCTCGATTGCGATCACAAGTTCTGTCCCGCAGGAAGGAAAGTCAACGACCTCCGCAAATCTCGCGATAGTTATGGCCCAAATGGGGAAGCGGACTTTGCTCGTTGATACCGATCTTCGCCGCCCAACAGTGCACTCTGTCTTTGGCCTTCATCGCGAGCCTGGTCTTACAAATATACTTTTTGATAAGATCTCACTAAAGGATGCGGTGCATGTGACAGACATACCAAATCTGTCGCTGCTAACGTGCGGCATTATCCCACCGAATCCTGCAGAATTGCTCGGTTCGGAAAAAATGCGAATGCTTATCGACATCTTGCAGAACGAGTATGATATGGTGATCTTCGACACTCCGCCTGTCGTTGCTGTTACAGATTCCCTCTTGCTCGGTATGAAAGTCGACGCTATGATCGTCATCGCTCGAGCCGATTCGACAAAGGCTGATGCATTGATCCGCTCAGTTGATACGGTCGAGCGCTCAGGTGCACGATTGCTTGGTATCGTGCTGAATAATTTCAACGTGGCAAATGCTTATGGCGCGTACTACCGCTACTATCAGTACTATAATTACTATAGTCATGATCAGCCGCTGAAGAAAACACTGCTAAGCAGATTGCGTTTGACAAAAAGAAAGAAAGATGTTAATGTGTAATCATCCGATTCACAGTCTTATTGGCGCTGTGAGGTTTCCTGGGTTGCACCCAGCACAATTGCGTTCGAGCAAAACGGCTTGGCGAAAGCAAAAAGTGGTTTTCAATTCTTGACAGTTTCAGCATCTCTTTTGCCGCGTTCTTTTACTTCCTGCATTTGAAAGACGGCTGGTTCTATTATTCAAGATTCCTTGTGAATATGAGATGAATTGCCATGGGTTCGGTCACTTACGACTCAAGTCGTGATTCAAACAATGGATACTTCATCCCACAAAAAATAGCATACCCAACATCTTTCTCTCCCGCTGGGGAAATGGTGCGACTCGCTCAGACTTCATCTATCTACCTTGATGTCATCGACGTGGTTGTTCATCACATTTTCCTTGCTGCAGCTTAGGAATCATACCCCGTACCATCAGTGTCTCGAATTCTTCACGTAAATTTGCATGCACAGAAGATGTCTGAAGAGAGAACGAGAGGTTTACGATCGGATTGAACCCGAACACACCCGTACGACTGGCGGTATTCGCATCAGGCGAAGGCTCAAATCTGCGGAATATCTATCAGCGAATTCATGATGGGGAATTAAAGAATGTCGAGTTGGCGCTCGTCGTTTCCAACAATTCGCGTTCTGGGGCGCTCGAAGTTGCACGCGCTGCCGACATCCCCTCGCGCCACCTTTCTACTCGCACCCATGTCGATCTTGCCAAGGCAATGCTCGATGTGTTGGCGGAGTTTCGTGTCAATCTCATTGTGCTTGCTGGTTATATGAAGCTCTTACCTAACGAGGTGGTCGAAGCTTATGCTGGTCGGATCCTTAACATTCATCCGGCATTGTTGCCGGAGTTTGGAGGAGCTGAGATGTATGGACTGCGCGTGCATGAAGCAGTGCTTGCCGCTCATCGCAAGGTTTCAGGTGCAACCGTGCATCTGGTGACCAGCAATTTTGATGAAGGACCCATCGTGATGCAGCAGACATGCGAAGTACGCGATGACGACACTGCACAATCATTGCAAGACCGAGTCCAGAAAGTAGAATATGATCTTTACCCGAAGGCGATCGCGAAAGTCGCGGTGAATATGATCGAGCGCGGATCGGGAACGACAACACTGTAATCGAGAAAGTGCTATAGAATGGCCCATGCAACGAAGGAGGTAGTTGATGAGATCGACATAGTTCGCGTTCGCCGCGCACTTCTGAGTGTTTACGATAAGTCGGGTCTTGAGGAATTAGCCCGTACGTTAGTCGAGCAAAATGTTGAATTATTTTCTACAGGTGGCACAGAGCAGTTCTTACGTGACCAGGGATTTCCGGTCCGTTCGGTCACAGAGCTTACGAAGTTTCCAGAGATGCTCGATGGGCGGGTCAAGACATTGCATCCGGCCGTGCACGGAGGATTACTCTATCGCCGTGAGCTAGCGAGCCATCGAGCACAAGTTGCTGAACATGATATCGCGTCCATTGACCTTTTGGTGGTCAACCTCTATCCCTTCGAGGAAACTGTTGCTCGCAAAGGCGCGACTTCCGGAGAAATCATCGAGCAGATCGATATTGGCGGACCTGCGATGCTCCGAAGTGCTGCCAAGAACTTCGCTGGTGTTGCACTTCTCACTTCACCTTCTCAATATGCCGAGTTTGCTGCCGAGATCCGGAGTTCCAGCGGAGGAACATCGCTCGAACTAAGGCGCAATCTCGCTTCGCAAGCCTTCAAGGCGGTAGCAGATTACGATGTTGCGATCAGTGGGTACTTCACCAGCCTCACATCAAATGCATCCGATCGACTCCACATTGATCTTCCCAAGGTTCAGTCGCTCCGATATGGCGAAAACCCGCATCAGACTGCGGCGTTGTTCGGGAATGACTTCAACAAAGTCTTCCATCAACTCTGGGGTAAGGAATTAAGCTATAATAACATTCTCGATCTTTCCGCCGCTACGGGGCTGATGGCAGAATTCTTCGATTCCGATCGCCCCACGGCTGCGATCATCAAACATACAAATCCATGTGGTGTGGCGGAAGGGATTGACATATTCGATGCGTTCGAACGTGCGTTTCGGGCCGACCCAGAGAGCCCGTATGGAGGAATCGTGATCGTGAATCGGCCGATCGATACTTTGCTCTCAGAGAGGCTAAACGGATTCTTTAGCGAAGTCATCCTTGCTCCATCGTTCGAACCCGGTGCGTTAGCGTTACTTCAGAAGAAAAAAGATCGTCGCCTGGTCCAATACAATATTGAGGAAGTCCCGAAGGTATTGGCGTCGATGGAGGATGCTCGGAGCGTTATCGGTGGCATTCTCGTGCAAGATGTCGATCGGGTGTTGTTTGGCACAAATGAGTTGAATTCAGTGACGAGCCGACCAGTTTCGGACGAAGAACTTCGTGCACTCACGTTTTCGTGGGCCTGTGTAAAGCACGTTAAGTCGAATGCAATCGTTTACGCCGGACTTGAGGGAGGCTACTCCATGACCTTAGGTATTGGTTGCGGGCAGACCTCGAGGGTGGAATCATCCCGGATCGCCATGCTGCGAGCTAAACGATTTGGGCATGATCTTCAGGGCTCATTCGTGGCGAGTGATGCGTTCTTTCCGTTTGCCGATGGACTCACCGAGGCGATCAATGCAGGCGCGATCGCTGTGATCCAGCCAGGAGGATCCGTTCGCGATACAGAAGTTATTGAAGAAGCTGAGAAACACCATATCTCAATGGTTCTCACTGGAATGAGACACTTTAGGCACTAAGATTAATGTGCATTTCACTTTTCACCGATTAACCGACCGAGCGAATGTTCAGTGTTTTTAGTGCGGATATCGCGATCGACCTTGGAACTGCAAATACCCTCATCTACACGAAGGGGAAAGGGATCGTACTCAACGAACCCTCTATCGTCGCGTTCGACACCACGACAAAAAAGATCGTTGCAATCGGGCGTGAAGCGCAGGCGATGGTTGGACGTACCCATCGAGACATTCAGACGATCAGGCCAATGAAAGACGGAGTGATCGCCGACTTTGAAATTGCCGAAGGCATGCTTCGCGCGCTCATCAAGCGCGTACATCCTTCATGGCTGCCCTCACGACGGATCGTGATTAGCGTGCCTTCGGGTATTACTGAGGTGGAAAAGCGCGCGGTTCGCGATTCGGCCGAGCATGCGGGTGCAAAAGAAGTCCATCTCATAGCAGAACCAATGGCTGCTGCGATTGGCATCGGAGTGGAAGTGGAAGCACCTGTTGGAAACATTATCATCGATATTGGTGGTGGCACGACGGAGATCGCGGTTATCGCGCTCTCAGGCATCGTGAATCAGGAGTCCATCCGCGTGGCTGGAGACGAGTTGACGATGGCTGTCATGCAATTCTTCAAGCGGAATTACAACCTGATGATCGGCGAACGGACTGCCGAACTTATCAAGTGTCAGGTCGGTAGCGCGATGCCGCTTGAAGAAGAATTAATGGTAGAGGTGAAGGGACGCGATCTCGTTGCTGGCATCCCGAAGACCATCGAGGTCAGTTCCAGCGAAGTTCGTGAAGCTCTCGCTGATCCTGTCAACCAAATCGTCGAAGCCGTCAAGGTGAGTTTGGAGCGTACTCCTCCAGAACTGTCGGCGGATATCCTTGACAGAGGCATGATGCTTTCAGGCGGTGGAGCGTTGCTCAAAGGGCTCGACGAACGGCTTCGGCTTGAGACGAATCTTCCGGTGCACGTTGCTGACGATCCGCTAACCGCGGTAGTACGAGGAACCGGCAAGGTGCTCGAAAATTTGCAGCAATATATGCGAGTGCTGATCAAGAGCAGAAGATATTAATAGTGACAGTTTACGGCTTTGGCACGAAGTTGCCCAGCGTAAACCGTAAAAGATGAAGCGAATTCTCGACCTTATCTTAGCATTCAGGGAGTATGTTGCACTTGCCACCTACGTGGCAGTGTCGCTCGTGCTGATCGGCATCAGCCAGTCGACCGATGTGCAGCCGCTGCGAGCATTCACAACAGGCGTTGTCGGTGTTCTGCAGTCCTCCCTGGCCTGGATCCCTAATCCCATCACTCTTAGCCGAGAGAATTCAGAACTCAGGCAGCACGCCATCGAACTCGCTTCCGAAGTTGGAAGGCTCCGTCGCGCCAAAGTGGAGAACGACGAACTTCGTCGCATGCTCGGCCTCGGTGCACGACCGGAGTGGAAATTACTTCCTGTCGAAGTCGTCGGAAAAACCACCAACTTTGAGCGAAACATGCTCACGCTTTCTCGCGGCGAAGACGATGGTGTTCTTAAAGGAATGGCCGTTGTAACCGACGCCGGACTGGTTGGTAGGGTGTTTTCCGTTAGCCCGCATTTTGCGTTGGTCGAGATGCTCTTCAATCGAGATTTTCGTGCGGCTGCCAAAGTAGGAAGAACTCGTGTTGAGGGCATTGTTGCCTGGGATGGCGGCCCAACCCTCGTAATGCGCAACGTTCCGAAAGCGCTTGATGTGCAAGTTGGTGACTTGATCGTTACGAGTGAGTATTCAACGTTCTTTCCTGCGGATGTTCCGATCGGAACAGTGATACGTATCGAGCCGGAGCCAAATTCACTTTTTCGAAAAGTTACGTTGGAGCCAACGGTGAATCTATTTCGAGTTGAGCATGCCTACGTAGTGCTAAAGGATATTCAGTTGGAGCGCGAACGCCTGGCGCTTGAACAAAAAGCGAAAGACGACGCCGCAAAGCAACCATTAAAGAAGTGACGTAACCACTCGATTGAATTACCTAATTTACGCAGGTGTCGGTATTGTGTTGGTGGCGCTACAAGTGCTCATCAGCCGATTCCTTTCGATTGCTGGCGCATCACCAGATTTCGTATTGATCTTTCTTGTCTGGATCACCATCCGCGAAGGACAATTCGTTGGCGAGACCTCAGGTTTTGCGTTAGGGCTCATGCTCGATATATTCTCCTCAGGCATCCTTGGAGCGCATACGCTGGCAAAAACCGTCACCTGTTTTCTGATCGGGTTCTTCTATGATCCCGACAAGGTCGACCAACATATCCGAAATTGGCCGTTCCTCTTACTGACGTTGCTCGCCGCCGTCATCAATAATTTTCTCTACTATTTTCTGTATACAAGGGCGAGCGAGATTTCATTCGTGGAGTTCGCATTCCGCTACGGTGCGGTCGGTGCGTTGTACACGGTGGTGTTTGCGATTCTGCCTTTGCTCTACTGGTCGCGACGTCGCGCTTATTGATCCACTATGGGAAAGTTAGTTCTTATCCGACACGGCGAATCAACCTGGAATCAGGAGAATCGATTTACGGGCTGGGTCGATGTCGATCTAACCGAGAAGGGGAAGAAAGACGCGTACGCGGCTGGGCTTCTGCTTCGCGACATCCCTTTCTCGCATGCGTTCACTTCAGTTCTAAAGAGGGCTATTGTTACCCTCGAGGAATTGTTGAGGGCGGCTAACCAACCGAATGTGCCAGTCACAAAAGACAAAGCGCTCAACGAACGGATGTATGGTGATCTGCAGGGTCTCAACAAAGGTGAATGCGCTGATAAATATGGGCACGATCTGGTCCATCAATGGCGCCGCAGTTATGACATTCCACCTCCAGGAGGAGAGAGCCTCTATGATTGTGCCCAGCGAACGCTGCCATTTTTTGAATCGCAGATACTTCCAATGGTCACTGGAGACAAGAACGTTCTCGTCTCGGCACATGGAAATTCGCTTCGAGCGATCGTGATGAAGCTAGATGGCCTTTCTAAAGAGGAAGTGTTGAACCTAAACATTCCGAATGCTATCTCGATCATTTACGATATTGGCGCAAACGGAGAAGTCCTGAAGAAGCAGGTACTTGATGTAGATACCGATCATGGAACGATCACACCGAAAGACGAGCGGAAAGATCACGAAGTCCCGGCCGAGAGCTTGCTAAATTCTCCACCTTCAAGATAGCAGGGCCCGAACCTTTGATGAGCGCCAGGCTCAGTGCCGATTCGTCTCCCAATCCTGGAACAGAGCAACAAGTGGGCGACGTACTTCCTGCGGTGTTGAGAGTGCCATTTTGAGATAGAACTCTCTCTGGTCGGGCTCCCAAAAAATCACTGGCATCTTCTCACCGGCGTAGGAGCCATTGCTTGCTTCATACTGACCGCTCGTAAAGAAGCCTTCGCCGACCGTATAATACATGAACGGACCAGAATCCTTATAGCGGAAAAATCCGACATCCTTGAGGTCATCGAAATCGAATTTGATCTCGCCCATCAATTTGCCTTCTACTTTATAGAGATTTTTGCGGACATTCTTCATGCCCTTGTTCTCCTGTTCGATCTTTCGGCCCTGGTAGTACTCGGTAATGAGGCTATTAAAATCGTCTTTGGACACATCGGCAGTATCTCCCGGTTCGCTCGAGATATTGGAGAAGAGGATTACACCCGATCCGCTCTTGCCATCGGCATTGAGCTTGATCCGGGTCTCTTTGTGCTCAGCGGTCAGACACCCTGAAATGGCTCCCGCGAGAAATATTAAGGAAAAGAGGGCAACGTTCTTCCTGATCATTCGTATATGATTATGGCTCTAGAGGCCTTTTGCAAGCATACCGCACTGGCTTTTGCGGGGTCTGCAACACACAGATGGCTATTTTGGGTCAGTCTGACACTTCGCTTTGGCCAAACCAAGCCGTTACATCAGTTAATAGAACCGTAATTCCTGAAATTTTCGTGCCCGCATTTTGTTTCTTGGCCATCCCGGCACCGTTACTGGCTGGAGTCTACGCACATGCATGGCAATTCTCACTTCGGCGAAACGGCGTTCTGCTGACCCGAATGGACAGGAGGTCGCGACCGCCACATCCATTCGAGTCGTCGAATATAGCCCCAACGAGCACAAGGAGCTTTGGGATAGCTTCGTCCTTCGCTCCATGAACGGTACCGCGTTCCATCTTCAGCAATTTCTCGCCTATCACGCTCCCGGCAAATTCGATTTTCATCACTTGCTCTTTTTCGATCACGAGCGACTTGTTGCGGTGCTCCCCGGTGGGTTCACGAATGGAAAGAAGAAATACGAATCCCCGATCGGTGCGAGCTACGGCAGTTTTGTCGTAGAAGACATCGATGCGGCGACTGCGCTCGCGATCGTCTGGGCATTCGAAGATCATGTAGAAGCTCTGGGCATCGAAGAGGTAAACCTGACGAATGCTCCGGTTCTCTATCAACCTGTGCTCTCGCAAAATCTTGAGTTCGCGTTGCTCTATTGCGGATACTTCTATCAGCGACACTATATCTCGCACATCACACAATTGCCAGAATCCGGCGATCCAACGGAAGACTTTGACCCGATCGCCAAGCGCTATATCCGTCGCGCGAAATCGCACTATCCCGGAGTCACGATTGAAGAAATTACCGCCGAGAACTTCGAGAAGTCGCTTGAAGAATTTTATCCAATCATCGTATCCAACAAAGCGAGACGAGATGCGAAGCCCACGCATTCGCTCGAAGATCTCAAGCGATTGAACGAACTGCTCCCAAATTTGATCAAGCTCTGGCTGCTCAGACTTGATGGTGAACTCATCGCAGGCTCTCTCATATTCTTGCCAAACCAGCGTGTACCGCTGTCCTTTTATCCGATGATGCGATACGAGTTCAGCGATGTACGACCGATCTATTTACTTTCGGAAGCGATGATGCAGTGGGCGCAGAAGAACGGATATCGCTACTTTGATCTCGGAGTCTCGCAAGACACAAGCGACGAGAATCCCATGACTCCAGCATTATCTCTCATTGAGTTTAAAGAGAAGTTCAACTCACGAGGCATCCTGCGCTCAACGCTCGCAAAATTCTATAAGAAGTGAGCGGACCTCGTCCTGGCTTGAACATTCGTCTGCTCTTCCTAGGTGATCCACGTTACGATCGCCGGCTAAAAAGCTTCGCCGAGTTCCTCCGAGCCTCCGGCCACAATGTTGACGTCATTTGCGGCCTAACCACAAGTCAGAAGAGGGACTGTAGCGATGTAGATGTGATCGAGCTCAAATTTGCAAGTGGTCCTCGCAAATTCCTTGAGTACAATCGCAAGCTTAAGACAAAATTGCTGACGGTGCCTGCAGTTGATCTTCTGATTGCCTGCGATATCTATTCCCTTGGAGCCGTCGCAGCCGCCAAGCACAAAGGATTGGCAAAGCGGGCAATCTATGACTCGCGTGAGGTCTATCTGGAATTGCCTTCTCTGATTGGTAGGCCAATTGTCAAAAGGATCTGGAAGCGCTTCGAGCACCGCCATCTTTCTTCGATGGACGCCATCCTTGTAACTGGCACCCACGATTTTGAAGCGATATTTGCTGCCCATCACTTTATCCCGCGCGGACTCCTCATCCGCAATCTTCCGGCACTCACACCATTTAGAGTCGA
>JABDDM010000015.1 GCA_013287605.1 Ignavibacteria bacterium
AGCGGGGGCTGGTAGGCTCCCACTTCCTGAGGCACTCAGAACAGTAGAACCAAGCTGACCGTTAGTCAAGCAAGCAGCTCAAGACGCCTTAAATTTTCAGCCATGAATTTCGTTAGCCTCTCTTTCCTCTCGATTACTCTACTTCTTTGCACGCCAAAGTTCGCTAATTGCCAATGGGTTCAAACCTCACTCACCAACACTACTGTCCGTGCATTTTGCTTGAGTGGGACGAACACATCGTCGCAAATGCTTTTTGCAGGGACTCAGTCCGAAGGCGTTTTTCGCTCTACCGATGACGGTGCAACTTGGGCTGCGGCCAATACCGGGATGGATACCTATGTAGCGGCTCTTGCGACGACCGGCACGAACACATCGTCGCCGATGCTCTTTGCTGGGACAAGTGTCGGTGTTTTTCTCTCGCCCGATAACGGTCTGAGTTGGGCTGCCGTCAATAACGGGATGGGTACCACCAATGTATATGCCCTTGCAGTTCGTGACACTAACGTATCAGCGCCGAAGCTCTTTGCAGCTACTAATAGCGGCGTGTTTCTCTCGTCCGACAACGGTCTAAGCTGGAGTCCCGTTAATTCTGGCATGGGCGGCATTGATGTATTTGCCCTGGCGGTGATTGGCACGAATCTCTTTGCAGGGACCAGCATCGGTGTTTTTCTCTCGACCAACAACGGCACCACTTGGCATCCGGTAAATTTTGGCATAGCGAACACAGTTGTCCTGGCGTTTGCGGTCATCAGTGCGAACACATCGTCGCCGACACTCTTTGCAGGGACGTTGCACGAGGGCGTTTATCTCTCGTCGAACAACGGAGCAAGCTGGGTGAATGTTAGAACAGGTTTGATAAACCCCAATATTACGGCCCTCGCAGTAAAAGCCCCAGACTCATCATCGCCAACACTCTTCGCTGGGACGTTCGACGCGGTAGGAGAGCCCGGAGGCGTGTTTCTTTCGACCGACAAAGGTACAAGCTGGGCTGCAATCAATATCGGCTTGACAAACAAGGATACTCGCTCACTTGCAATCAGTGTCCCGTATCTATTTGCTGGGACTAACGGTAGTGGCGTCTGGCGACGTCCTCTCTCAGAACTGAGTATTGTCTCGCCCAATGAGCTGTCAATGACGTTCGGACTAGACCAAAATTACCCCAATCCATTCAACCCCTCAACCGAGATCAGCTTCACGCTGTCTGAGCGCAGCATGGTCCAGCTTGATGTCTTCGATATGCTTGGACGGAAGCTTCAGACGCTCGTGCATGGTGAGATGGAAGCGGGTCTGCACAGTATGCGATTCGATGCAGTTCATCTGGCGAGAGGGATTTATACTGCGTGTCTCACGGCGAATGGCGGGCGCCGGGAGATGAAAATGGTGCTAGGGAGGTAAGTGAAATGAAAAACCCGACGCATGTCGGGCGGACTCACTTTTTGCTTAATTAATCAGGGTTTACGTTTTTCTATTTTCTTTGCCAGAATTTTTACGGTTGCTTTAGTTGCGAATGCTTCTTTCCCCGCAGGGGATATATCATTCCATGCATCTAATGTTTTCTGATTACTCTTAACGACATCTCAGGAACAGGATCAATATGCGAAGAGAAGGTAATAGGCCTCGTCAGGCCGGGCTTTCCCCAGAATTCGTGACCACCTTTTGTGCGAATGAACTTACAGCCTTGATATTTGAGATACTTGCGATAGTCCGCTAAACTGACATTCCGAGTTCGGACTAGCCCCATTAAGCGTAAGCGGGGAAGCGGACCGTTCCGGATGCGACGACGACTTGTCCCTTGTCTACTCGCTTTTTGAACTCCTTATTCCTGTTGACCATTTCATTGAAGGAGGGAGGTTTAATCGGGGACGTTCCGGCGGCATCAGCCGTCCAACCGTGCGCCAATAAATCTTCGTGCAGCGTGTTGTTCTCGAAAGTATACTGTAGATAACCTTCCAGCACGGTGTCGAAGGACTCCATAGCAGCCTCTTTGGACTCACCGTAGCCTGTTAGATCAAGCTCCGGAGCATAGACAAAGAAAATCCCATCCTCCTGATAAAGCAGAACAAGAAGGTTCATCTCAACACCAGTTGTACCATCTAAAAGATTCTTGGTGGAAATCTTAGCCATATCTTGCATTTGTTAGCTCAACTCTCCAGGGCAAACTGCTAGCCTCTCAGAGAAGACAAACCAAGTTTCACTTTTGCTCCTTGGCGTGCTCTCGCTTCAATGACCTTTACGTGAGCATATGTATTAACTATTCAGCAAGCAAAGCAGTGCCGTTTGCCCTAAAATACAAGAGCCAGACTACTTCGAATAGGCTGGCTCAGACTGCCGCAGTTGCGGCTGGTATTGTGGCCGGGATCGCATAAACAGTTACTGCGATCCTCTATCCACTACTGCTATCCCTTACGGGACAGAACACTGACACGAATAATATCTGACTCTCAAACACCACAAAAAGTGTACCCATACAAGGAAGCTTCACGTCACAATGGCTCAGTTGAAATGGCAAAAAGCTTGTGTAGCAGAATCAGCAAATTCTGCCACCCGCCAGATTGAGTCGTGCGAGTATCTTTGCACTATGAAAAAACGCGTGATCGATCGTATCCTCGTTCAGATCTGCCTCGTGGTCGTTTGTAGCTGTCATCCGCTTCCGAGTAATCCCATCTATAAGATCCCGCCGACAAACTCTGTCAACGATGCTCTCGACCAACTTGTCACTGCGATCAATTCCTATGATACCGCTCGTTTCTGGCGAACATTCACATGGGAGGCCACTCACACCGATCTTGGTCGCGAATGGACGCAGAGCACATTGGATTCTTTATCGGGACACCACATCGCGTTTGTTATGACCGACAGTGTTTCTTTTCTTCACACTGTTCACAACGAGACTGACACTGCCCTCTACGCAAATGTTCGGGTCAACATTTTGCTTTCCGGCAAGGAGTCCCGGGTGATCGATACGACTACCATACTCCTTCGTGTTGATTCGGGGAAGTGGCGGATTGGAGAGTTTTTTTGGAATCGCAAGGCACGACTAGGTGAATACTACCAGGCGCGTGTTGATACCGGAAAGTGGCGGATTGGTGTTTGGGTTCAAAAGGTGCCCGGCATGATGTATAAGGCACCCCCAACGAACACGATTTTTGAAGCCTTGAAGCTTCTTGAAACTGCGCTCAATGTTAAGGACAGTGCATTATATTGGAATTCGTTTACTTGGGAAAATCGCGAATGGCCTTCCGAAATCGCTCTCACCAAGGAAATGTGGTATTCGCTGACCGATTCCAAGGTATCCATTAAAATATTGTATTCTACAACCTTCAATCATGCGGTACATAACGACAATGAATACGCGCTCTTCGCTCACTCAATGATAAAATTGGAGGTCTCGGGAGAAAAGTCAAAGACCTACGGCCCGTTGATGGCAGTACTTCGCGTCGACAACGGCAAATGGGTTGTTGGATCACTCATAGAGCACGGCGCACCGTTCCGAATTCAATAACTAAGCCAGGCCATGGACATCCGCTCAATACAAAAACCACTAAAGGACCGGTATCGACAGGAGGCTTCGGCGGCATTCATTACGTTGCATGCTGAAGGATCTACGAAAGACACTCCGATCGCATGCTCCGTTGATATCGGTCGCGCATTGCTCGAAGCAGAAGCGCACAAGGGTGTTGGCGGAGGAGGCGGTGCTTGCTCAGGAGATCTTCTGCTTGGTGCGCTGGCGGCTTGCGCCCAGATCACATGTCAGATGGTCGCTGCTGCGATGAACATCACGACGAATGATATTAAGATAGTAGTCGATGGCGATCTCGATCTTCGCGGGACATTGGGTTTCGCCGATGTGCCAGTTGGGTTCTCCGAGATACGACTCCGCATTGCGATCGATGCACCAGAAGCGGATCCGGCGCAGTTGCAATCGCTCTTTGAGAAGACGGAGAAGTATTGTGTTGTGCTTCAAACACTCCTCAGTTCTACTGTGGTCAAGTCGAGCATGGAGTTGACGCCGACTGTTTAGCACCAGAAGAAAGAGGCCGGATTTGTGCCCGGCCTTCTGCATGCAGCATGTTGTTTGACGTTACGGTGCCGTTAACGTACCTTGAATGGCGCTTCGATGTGCCAGCCGTTTCCATTGACATCTTTGATGTCAAGTTTATAGACATAATTGCCTGCTACTGATGCGCCTCCAGTGTTGAAGTCCGCATTGTCGTAGACAAAGAATGGGAAGTGACTGTGTCCTGCCATTCCGTTGAATCGATGTTCAAGTGTATCATTGAGCTTTGGAACATCTGTACTGACCAGCGTCGTATCGTTTCTCGCATTGTTGCGCAGCGATAGGCCGCTTACGTGAAACGGGAAGAGGTTATTTGGAATGATCGGCCCCGACACCGAATCGGGTGAGCGGCCGGTGGTGCCGGGATTCGGCACATTCATCCAAACAAGAAATACTCCCTTTCCTTTTGAGAACTCCGTTGTGTCGAAGTCAAAGACTTCATGGAAATGATTTGCAACGATGCCCGCAAGAAGCTCCCAATCATATGGCGGTTTGTGCGCTGCACCTGGACCGATACCCAGCGCCGGGGTATCGATGACGTGGTTCGGGGGTGGAAGAAGCTTGCTAGTGGTCAGTAAGCCTTCCACATAATTCGAGGCGGCGGTTCCAATCGGTGCCGAAATAACGTGCATATCGGTTGGCGACCAGGTAGGGTTGCCAATTTTCGTCGTTGTTATTTGGAGCGCATTGGTCGGCTGTGTTGTCGAATCAGACTTGCAACTGCTAAGCACTGCCGCAAAAAGTAAGATGCAACCGAGAATCCATTTGTTTGTATTCATATGAAGCAACGATAGTTGTTTATATCACCAAAGTGTGGTGTCGCTCCTCGAAATTATCTCATTAGGACCTCGGAGTTGTCAGGGAATTGTCAATTGTGAGGAAAGGTGAATTAAAATTTCTGTTATTCGCGGAACATGGGTGACCTTCGCGGGTTCAATAGAGAAAGGCAAGTGCCTCTTCCCAAAACCAAATGCGTCTATTCGTTTCGATTCTTTTCTCTCTACTAATGCTCTCAGGCTGCACAGCCGGACTGGGCAATACGAATCCTAATCCATTTTTCAAAGCCTTCAACGATAACTCAACTTCCGAACTACGGACGATTCTTGAGGAGTGGAAATACTCGGAGGGGAATAGAGACACAGCCAACCTCACACCGATCGAACGCGAGGCACTCGAGGTTTTCAAACTTGGATACTTCTCAAAGCCACAGGACTCAGCGACAATGGCTTATCCGTTTTTTCTCGTGCAGGATAGCATTCGATACTGCATCGGGCACGAAACGATTGAGGAAGAGTCGTGGTGGAGCTACGCACAAAGGCATAAGTCGCTTCACGCTTCCGAGCCGCGTGAACGGAATCGCACTCACCACTGGATTTACGACTCTCCGATTCGATCGGTGCTAATTCCGAGCGCTGTGACACCTCCTAACACACTTCATACGGGCGGTAAGTATTATTCCTACCTCAACATGTTCCTTTGGGGCAACCCAGAGGGTTACACACTCGCGAGGCCTCCTGGCTGGGTTCCAGATGGCATCCGCAGAAAGCGTGGTGCCTTTGTGACTCAACTTCTCGCTCGATTGGGTTATAGTGAGCCATCACTCACTAATGAGGTGGTAATCGTAATGTTCGATTCAACGCTTCGGACTGCTCATTTCAATCTCACGTACGGAACTGGCAGCATATTCGATCAGCTCGTCGCGACAAAGGATAGTTCTTGGAAGATCGTGGCGAAAGAAGGTAGCTGGATCGTCGATTGAGATTCATGTTCTTCGCGGAAAGATATGGCATGGCAAGGAAATCCCCAGCATTTCGTTGCCTGCCATATCAGGGGGCAAGTATGATGTTTGAAGGAGTCAAGAAGAATCGCACATTCGGCCTTTCATACTTCATACTTGCCCCTTGGAGCCCTTCCATCGATAAGCGTGTTTCCCGCGTGTCAAATTCTGCCTGCTAATGGCGGAAATCACCAGATTTTAGTTTGCACTAGGGAGTACTGTAGCAGGGCATGGCATTAGACCACATTCGTAATTTTTGCATCATTGCCCATATCGACCACGGTAAATCCACGCTCGCTGACAAGCTCCTCCTCGAAACGAATACGATCCAGGCGCGTGAAATGACGAATAACCAGGTCCTTGATGATATGGACCTGGAGCAGGAGCGTGGTATTACAATCAAGCTCCACGCGATCCAGATGAAATATCTGGCTCCGGATGGCATCGAGTATACCTATAACATGGTCGATACTCCCGGTCATGTCGATTTTACCTATGAAGTATCACGATCTCTTGCTGCCTGTGAAGGCGCTATTCTTGTCGTCGACGCAACGCAGGGAGTTGAGGCACAGACGATCGCCAATCTTTATCTCGCCATCGACGCCGGACTCGAGATCGTACCTGTGCTCAACAAGGTCGATCTGCAATCGGCGATGATCGATGAAGTCAGCCAGCAGATCATTGAACTTCTGGGATGCAAGAAAGAGGATATTATCAAAGCGAGTGCGAAGGCTGGGATCGGTATCCACGATGTTCTCGAAGCGGTTCGGCTGAGGGTGCCTCCGCCATCAGGTGATGTCAATGCTCCACTCAGATGTCTGATCTTCGATTCTGTCTTTGATTCGTATCGCGGCTCGATCGTCTATATGCGCGTGATGGAAGGGACGATCAAGGAAGGCGACGAGATCATGTTCATGTCGAACAAAAATCGGTATCGCGTCGAGGAGCTGGGCACGTTGAAGATGGGCCGCGAGAAGAAGTCGCAGTTGTCCGCAGGGGATGTTGGTTATTTGATTGCCGGTGTTCGCAACGTGAAAGATACGCGAGTTGGTGACACCGTAACGCATTTCCGGAATGGTGTTGCCACAGCAATTGAGGGATTCAAAGAATCCAAGCCAATGGTCTTTGCGGGTGTCTATCCGCAATCGGCAGAGGACTTCGCTGAGCTAAGGGATTCGCTCGATCGACTGTCACTAAATGACTCTTCGCTCGTATATGAACCTGAAAGCTCCGTCGCCCTCGGGTTCGGCTTTCGTTGCGGGTTCCTTGGGTTGCTCCATATGGAGATCATCCAGGAACGCCTGGACCGCGAATTCAATCAAAATATTGTTACCACCGTACCAAACGTAGAATTTCGCGTTACTACAACGTCGGGAGAGATTATTCTGGTGGATAACCCGAGCGCAATGCCGGAGCCAAGCAGGATCGCAAAGATCGAGGAGCCATACATCAAGGCGCAGATCATTGTGCCTAGCGAATATGTGGGCGCTATCATGCAGCTCGCAAACGATCGCCGTGGCACGTACAAGACGACAAGCTATCTCGATCCGACGCGCGCAGATATTCACTATGAATTCCCGCTCTCGGAGATCATCTTCGACTTCTACGACAAGTTGAAGTCGATCTCGCGTGGGTATGCATCGCTCGACTACGAATTCATTGAGAATCGCGAGTCTGACTTGGTAAAGCTCGACATCTTACTCAATGGCGATCCGGTCGATGCGTTCAGTACGATCGTGCATAGTGAGAAGGCGTTTGAATGGGGGAAGAAGCTCTGCGCGAAACTTCGCGAACTCATTCCTCGTCATATGTTCGAAGTTGCCATCCAGGCAGCGATCGGCAACAAGATCATTGCTCGTGAAACGGTGCGCGCGATGCGCAAGGATGTCACGGCCAAATGTTATGGTGGCGATATTTCGCGAAAGCGCAAGCTCTTGGAGAAGCAGAAGGAAGGTAAGAAGCGGATGAAGCAGGTCGGACGCATTGAGGTGCCACAAGAGGCATTCCTCGCGGTCCTTCAGATCACAGATTAACCGGACGTGAATGGCAGATAAGATCAAGCCCGAGAATACAAGTACATCGATCAAGCAGGGGACGGAATTCAGTCCCGATCGAGCAGAAGGTGGCCCAATCAAACTCGATCAGGGTCGACCAAAAACGCTTGAAGAGTTGCGAAAGACGAATGTTGCTCGAGGCAAACTAACTCCGACGAAAAAGAAGAAGGATAACTGGTGGGTCACTGTACTCTGGGCGATCCTTATCGCGGTGTTTCTCAGGACGTTCTTTATTGAAGCCTTTCGCATTCCGACAGGCTCGATGAAGAACACACTTCTTGTAGGTGATTACCTCTTCGTCAATAAAGTAAGCTATGCGTTTAAGTCACCGAAGTACCTGCCATTTACTTCGGTCGTCATCCCTCACTTTAGTATCAGGACCGGAAATATTCATCGCGGTGATGTGCTGGTGTTTGAATATCCAGGTGAACAGGAGCTGGTAGAGGCTCGTGAGAAGAAGATCAACTATATCAAGCGCTGTATCGCGCTGCCGGGAGATTCGGTTCAGGTGATCGCCAAACAGGTCTTTGTTAACGGGAAAGCGATGGTAAATCCAGAGGGCATGGTCTATCACGAAGGTTCGCTTCCAAAGAACCAGCCCGCACCCGATATTTTCCCGACTGGTGCATCCTGGAATCGCGATTGGTACGGACCGATTCGCATACCAAAGGAAGGCGACATCATTCAGATCAATAAGGATAACTTCTCCAGATGGGGCGTCTTCATCGAGCGCGAAGGACACAAGGCAGTCATTGATGCGCAAGGGAATGTCGAAGTTGATGGGAAGGTCACGGGTACGTATACTGTTGAGAGAGATTATCTCTGGATGATGGGTGATAACCGTGATGATTCTCAGGATTCGAGATACTGGGGTTATGCGCCAGTTGATAATGTAGTCGGGCAGGCGCTCATCATTTATTTCTCACGTTACTCGCCGCCCTCAACGGGTTACGGTGATGGCTATGATCCGGATGAACTTCAGGACCCGCACTTCCGGTGGGATCGTATCGGCAGATTGATCCATTGAGTTCGACGCACCATACTAAGCAGTCTGAAGATAGGCACACACTGAGTGCCTATCTTCACATTCCTTTCTGCGAAAAGAAGTGCATCTATTGCGACTTCTATTCGATAGAAAATCTTTCGCTGCGCTCAGATTTCGTTTCGCTCCTCTGCGAGGAGATCCGTATGAAATTCGAGCGAGAGCCAAAATTCGCAGCACGTAAACTGCAAACCGTTTTCTTTGGAGGCGGCACACCATCCCTGCTTGAGCCTGAAGAGTTGAAGCGCATCATGGATGCTCTTACGTTTTATACTCCACTCGATCGAGAGTATGAGTTTACGCTTGAATGCAATCCAGGGACAGTCACACGTAAGAAACTCGAAGGCTATCGTGCTCTCGGTGTGAATCGATTGAGCTTTGGTGTCCAGTCGTTCGATCAGCGGGAGCTTGATTGGCTCGGGCGCATTCATTCTGCTCAGGAAGCAAGGGATGCGGTTCGACTTGCGAGAGAGGTTGGGTTTGATAATGTCAGCATCGATCTAATCTTTGCATTGCCCGGTCAAACAGAAGATACGCTACAACAGACACTTAACGAAGCCATCGCGCTCGATACAGATCACATCAGTGCTTACAATCTGATAGTCGAGCAGGGTACACCGCTCTTTCGTCTTGTGCAGCTGAACCAGGTGATCCCGCTCGATGCCGATCATGCTGCCGAACTGTTTGACCTTACTCAATCGCGATTGGCCGATGCAGGCTTTTCGCAGTACGAGATCTCAAATTACGCAAAGCATCCAGAGAAGCGAGCGAAGCACAATCTTGTCTATTGGGATGGTGCGAAGGACTATATCTCGTTCGGTCCTTCGGCACATGAATTCCTGGGAGGCGTGCGAAGCTGGAATGTTCGATCGTTAGAGCAGTACAAGAAAATGATCGACTCAGGCAAGCTGCCACGATTGGAATCGGAGCGGCTTTCTGACGAAGAGCGCCGTACGGAAGCGCTCTATCTGCAGCTTCGCTCGACTGGGATTGATCTCAAAAGACATAAGGAGGAGTTTGACGAAGAGTTGCTCATGAATCCCGAGGTGCAGGCGCTCATGCGCGATGGATTTCTTCAACTCGTAGAGGAGCATTTGCTCGCGCTTACACAACTCGGTTATCGATTTTGTGATGGCATCGTTGTTCGATTGCTTGATCGAGAGCGATATGCTTCAGAAATGGCTCAGAGGCAGACTGCCCTTGCGTCATGAAGAAAAGGAACTCAATCGCATTGCGATGTGTGAAGTAATACCGTTTCAAAAGATCGCTCGCCGAGTGTGCGTTTGCAACAGTGTCAGGTCGCGAACTTCTCGTTCAAAGGTTCGTCGCATTACTTAAAACAGCTTCATTTTATCAAACGTGGAATCACGTAGGATTCATTACCTTTTCGCTGGCGCGGCTTTCGCGATAGCGCTCTTCACCTATCTCGCCACGATGCAGCCCTCGATCCCATTCTGGGATTGCGGTGAGTTTGCTGCTGCCGCCAATGCATTGCAGGTACCGCATCCGCCGGGAGCGCCGTTATGGACTATCATCGGGCGCCTCGGGATGCTGATCCCGACGTTCACCGATCCAGTTGCACGCTATAACTTTCTTTCGGTTTTGAGCAGCGCACTCTCCATCATGCTGCTGTATCTGACGATCGTCAGATTGATCAAGCTCTGGCGCGGTACGCCTCGTACGATGGCCGATATGCTCACGCATTACGGCGGTGCATTTGTCGGAGCGCTGGCATATTGCTTTACCGATAGTTTCTGGTTCAATGCGCTTGAGTGCGAAGTCTATGCGTTCGGATCGCTCTTTATTTCGCTGGTGCCGTGGCTGATCTTGGTATGGTACGACCACGCCGACGAACCGCACAGCGAGAAATATTTGATGTTGATCGCATATGTGATCGGACTATCGCTCGGTGTTCACCAGCTCGCGCTCATTACAATCTTCCCAGTGTGGATGCTTGTCTATTACAAGCGCTGGAAGAAGACAACCGTGACGGGCTGGTTCCTGATGGTGCTGTCTTCGATCGTTGCGTTCGCATTTATCTTTTTCCTGGTACTGACTAAGCTCGTGGATTGGGCTGGGAAGGGTAACGGAATGCTCTCGCTCATCATCCTATTGGGCATGATTGGTGCGCTCATCTATTCGCAGGTCAAGAAGATCGCGTGGCTCAACCTCGCGATGTGGGGTGCGATACTCATCCTGTTTGGATATGGTACGTATGCCTTTGTGATGGTCCGAGCAGCACAGGACCCGCCGATGGATCAACAGCATCCTTCAACCTTCGCTGGACTCGCAGGATACATCATGCGCGATCAATATGGCGATTGGAAGCCTTTCCCGCGTAGACTGGAAGACCAGAATCAGGATCATTCGCATCAGGCGACGTTCGACAACTATACAAGCGACGCTGACTTCTTCTGGCGTTACCAGACAAACTTCATGTTCCACCGCTATTTGATGTGGAATTTTGTTGGGCGAGATGGAGACGATCAGGGAGCAGGTATCGACTTCTCGAAGACCTGGGCGATACCGTTTATCCTCGGTCTGTTCGGGATGTTCTGGCACTTTAAGCGAGACCCGAAACGAGCGCTCACCTTACTTGGGGCGTTCATTATCATGGGGTATATGGTCGATTGGTACCAGAACCAACAGGACCCACAGCCTCGAGAGCGTGATTACTTTTACGTTGGCGCCTTCTACTTCTTTTCGATGTGGATCGGCATCGGTGCCACTGGTATCCTTGAACTCATTCGTGCTCGGTTCGGAAGTAAGAACCTGACTGAAGGCAGTACAATGGCTCGGACCGATGAACGGCCTCCGATCATCAAAGGCGAGGGCAATATCGGAGCGCTCAGCCTCGGCCTTGTTGCATTGCTGGCGTTGGTACCACTTAATCAAGCTATAGGTCTTACCGGGTTACTGACCGGTCACAAGTTCTCTCAATCAAGTAAGTGGTCGGAATACTCGCGGCACAACAATTACGTCCCGTACGACTATGCATACAACATCATGCAAAGTTGTGACAAGGATGCGATCCTGTTCACCTACGGAGACAATGATACATTTCCACTATGGTGTCTGCAGGATGTGTATGGCATTCGAACTGACATCCGGATCGTGCAGCTCTCGCTCGCGAATTTGCCTTACTACATGCGCGCGCTGAAGAACAATCATCCATGGGGCGCGAAGACAATCAATATTTCGAGCTACGGCGACGATGTCCTTTCACTCCCGGATCGAGAAGCAGAGCCGCAGCTCGCGCGAGGGGTGAGGGAGGAGAATCTTTCGCTGCCGGTTTCACGCCAAGTTGCGATTTACACTACTGGCGACTCGACGGCACAAGCGACAGTCATGAACTGGAAGGCAACGCCACATACGCCGAGCGAAGAAGTGATCGTCGATATCGTGAAGAATCACCTGGGTGATCGTCCGATCTATTTTTCAGCGACAGTATCTGAGGACGCGTATGTCGGCCTTGCACCGTTTCTTGTGCATGAGGGCATGGCCTCACGTGTTACACCATTCGTCCATCCTGTCGATCGCACTTCGTTAGCTGGAGCTATCAACGAACGCGCGTTTATACAGACGGCGTATCACGTTCCCGATCATCCACATACCGAGCCGAATCGAGGGATGATTCTGAGAAGCTACAACGACCCAACAGCACACCGTAGTGCGATGGACGACATGTACTCCATGTCCTATCGGATCGAATACATCAAACTAGCCAATTACTTTCTCGAAAAAGGGGACCAGGCTGGTGCACGTCGCGCGATGGATACGCTTGAAGCCAGGATCCCGCCGAAACTTGTGACGCTCGAATATCCGTATGCGTCAATTCTCGTCGACATCTATCAACGAGCTGGCGATGAACTGAAGGCTGCACAATATGCCCGTTACACTGCCGATCGCATTCGTGACATGATGATGGCCGATCCGAACTGGCGCGAGAACGATCGTTATGCACGGCAAATGCGTGTTGACTTTACCTTCGCAGATATGCTGCTTCGTGCCGGCGAATACGATTCGGCAAAATCGCAGTTCATGATGCTCAAGGCTTCGGCCCCGCCGGCACAGGCGGAATTGTTCGACTTGAAAATGTCGGAAGCTGATGCCCGAAAACTTGATGCTGCCGGCAAGAAACAGGAAGCAATGACAAAGTACAACGAGATCATTGCCACCTTTATCAGAGATGGCGGAGATGTCTCGCGCGAAATTCCGACGGTTGTTTTGCGGCGAGATGCGCTCGCAAAGGAGCTTGGCGTGACACCGCCAGTCATCAGCCCGCCGGACACAACCTCGGCAAAGCAGGCCCAGCAGCCTGCAAAGAAGGATGGCACGGCTCAGCCGCACTGAACTGTTACACGAGATTCGATTTGAATTTAACTTCTGCATTCTTTAGCACCACGACTTAGCTTCATGGACCAAAGACGCGTTCATTACCTCTTCGCAGCTCTCAGTTTTCTCATTGCCTTAATCACCTACGGCTTTACGATGCAGCCGACAGTCCCGTTCTGGGACTGCGGTGAGTTTGCGGCCGCAGCAGTAAGCCTGGGAATACCGCATCCGCCCGGAGCGCCGCTGTGGACGATCGTTGGTCGCCTGGGAATGCTGATCCCAATCTTCACCGATCCAGCTGCGCGCTATAATTTTCTCTCGGTCTTGAGCAGCGCAACCTCGATCATGCTGCTTTATCTGACGATCGTCCGATTGATCAAGATCTGGCGCGGTACGCCTCGTACCATGGCAGATATGCTCACACATTATGGCGGTGCATTTGTCGGAGCACTCGCGTATTGCTTCACCGATAGCTTCTGGTTCAATGCGCTTGAGTGCGAAGTCTATGCATTTGGGTCGCTCTTTATTTCGCTGGTGCCGTGGCTGATCTTGGTTTGGTACGACCACGCCGACGAACCGCACAGCGAGAAATATCTGATGCTGATCGCGTATGTGATCGGACTATCACTCGGCGTACACCAGCTTGCGCTGCTCACGATCTTCCCGGTTTGGATGCTTGTCTACTACAAGCGCTGGAGAAAGACAACAATATTGGGTTGGTTCTTAATGGTCGCGACGTCTGTCGCAGCCTTTGCCTTTATCTTTTTGGTGGTGCTCTCAGACCTCGTTGACTGGGCTGGCAATGGGAAGGGGATTATTTCTGTGCTCATTCTCGCCGGAATGATTGGAGGAATTATCTATAGCGAGGTGAAGAAAAAACCGTTTCTTAACCTCGGTTTGTGGGGCTCGATGTTCATCCTGTTGGGATTTACGACCTATGCTGTGATCATGGTGCGTGCAGCCCAGGATCCACCGATGAATCAGCATCATCCTTCGAATTTCAAAGCCCTCAGCGAATACATCAATCGTGAGCAATATGGCGAAGCGAAGGAAATGCCTCGCCGGCTTGAGGAGCAGAATCGTGATCATTCGCACGATGCCACATTCAATAATTACACGAGCGATTGGGACTTCTTCTGGCGCTACCAGACGGGCCACATGTTTACCCGCTATCTCGGATGGAATTACGTCGGTCGGGAATCTGACGAACAGGATGCCGGCGTCGATTGGAAGAAGACGCTGGGATTGCCGCTGATCCTGGGTCTCTTTGGACTCTTCTGGCACTTCAAGCGCGATCCTAAACGAGCGCTGACGCTTGTGGGTACGTTTATCATCATGGGGTTTGTGACAGCTTGGTACCAGAACCAGCAGGACCCTCAACCTCGAGAGCGAGATTATTTCTATGTCGGTGCCTTCTATGTCTATGCGATGTGGATTGGGATAGGTGCGACCGGGATTCTCGAATGGCTTCGAACGCGATTTGGAAGTCGAACACTGACGGAGGCAAGCACGATTGCGAACTCCAGCGACTCTGTACCAATTATCCACGGCGAAGGCAATGTTGGAGTGCTGCTCGCTGCATTAGGTCTGCTTCTTATCATCTCCCCGATAAATCAGTGTGTGGGGCTCGCTGGGATAGCGCTTGGTGAAAGTCCGCATGATGCTTCGAAGTGGGGTGAATATTCTCGATGGCATAACTACGTACCATACGAGTATGCCTACAACTTTCTTCAAAGTTGCGAGCCGGACGCGATTCTCTTTACTGCAGGAGATAACGACACATTCCCGCTTTGGTGTTTGCAGGATGTCTATGGCGTTCGCCGCGATGTTCGGATCGTCAATCTATCGTTGGGGAATATGTCGTGGTACATTGAGCAATTGAAGAAACCGTTCTGGGGTGTTGGCAAGCCAATCAATTTACCTTCCTTTACGGAAGAAAAAATGGCGATCCCGGATGAACACGAAGGAGGACTCCAGGCCTTTGGCGGCCCTGCACAGCAGTTCTCGTTCGATGTGAAGCCAGAAACAATGAAGAAATTCACGGGCGTTGCAGCGCCGGGCACAATGAGCTGGAAATTCACTGGGCAGATGGCTAACGAAGGCGGTTATGTCTTCACGATTGCCGATCAGCTCATTAAGGACATTGTGCAGTTCAATCTTGATACGCGCCCGATCTACTTCGCAACACTCGTTCCGCCGTCATACATGGCTGGTCTTGATAGCCATCTGAGCTATGAAGGCATGGCCGCGCGTGTTGTGCCGATGCCACAGGAAGGCAACAGCCGAACAATGGAAGTTGCGGTTAACGAGCCGCTCTATCGACAGTTTGCGTTTTCGATTGCTCCGAAGCAATTCGAAACTCCGAATCGCGCGATGATCCTGAATACTTATCGCGATCCGGAATCCAACTTGAGTGCGATGGATGAGCGGTACGCACAAACGTACTACTACATGTATTTCCGTCTCGCCGATTATTACTTGCGTAACAATCGTATCCAAGACGCGCGGACCACGATGGACACGTGTGAAAAACGCGTACCACCTGAGAAGCTGCATGCCCAATATCGCTATGCCGATCTCTTTGCTGAGCGCTACCAACAGGTGGGTGATTCGGCGAAGGCAACGAAGTACGCCAAAATGGCGGTGCAGGCGATGCGCGAGTCTTCAGCCGATAATTCGGCCGATGCCGAACAGAATAACGTGAGCCAGATGTATCACCTTGGCGAAGTCTTCTTCCATACGGGTCAGCTTGATTCAGCTCGTGCGCTGTTCCAGCAACTCTTCAACCAGGTGCAGGGGCAGGATAAGGCCATCATGCAGTACAAGCTGCTTGCAATCGACGCACGTCTTCTTCAGAAAAAGGGAGATAAGCGAGGCGAGTACGAGAAGTTGAATCAGATCGTCACACAATTTTCTTCGATCGGAGGTTCGGCGTATGGGACGGAGTATCCTCAACTCGCAAGCAGATATCAACAATTAAAAGCCGAACTCGGTATAAAGGATACTGTGTCTGCTCAACCTGCATTGCCAGATACGGGGATCAAGCCGAAAGCACCGCCGATGAAAATGAAAGTCACGCAAGGCGCCAACAAATAATTACAGCACCGCTTGCTCATTTCGATAATCATTCCAGCTTATAACGAAGCTGAGCGTATTGTGCCTTCTCTCGAGAAGGCATATGCGTATCTGAAGGAGAGACCGTACCAGTTCGAACTCATCGTCGTTGACGATGGATCGCCGGACCGCACCTCCGCGGTCGCTGTTCAAGAAATGGCCAGGCATACCCCCTATGCTCCAAACGTGAGCGGATGGGTGGAGACAATCACTCCGAATGGTGGCAAGGGCGGTGCCGTTGCGCGCGGGATGCTTGCCGCCCATGGGGACATCCGAATCTTCACTGATGCGGATTTTTCGACGCCGATCAAAGAAATTGATAAGATCATCCCGCTAATATCGACCGGTGAATGGGACGTCGTGATAGGTAGCCGAGCTGCCCAGCATCGCGAATTAGTCAAGAAGCATCAACCGTGGTATCGCGAAATGATGGGTCGGTTTTTCAACGTACTGGTTCAGGCCTTCGTCTTCAGAGGTTTCAAGGATACACAATGCGGCTTCAAAGGCTTTAGCAGCACGGCGGCCGAATATATTTTCCCGCGCCAGCAAATCAAAGGATTCTCATTCGATGTTGAAGCGCTCTATCTTGCACAGCGCCATGGATTCAAGATCAAAGAAGTTGCGATCGAATGGTACAATGACGAACGCTCGACTGTCGGCGCGTTCGGTGATTCAAGTCGTATGTTCATAGAACTTCTTCGGATTAAAAGGCTTCATCGAGATACGAAGTAATGGCAAAGCCAGTCGCCCCGGTTCGCACGAAGACCCCTCAGCGCCCGCCTCCTCAAAAGCGTTCTCCGGCTGAGCCAGTCCTGCTGCAACTTAAGACCTGGATGGTCGGAGCAATCTTTCTGCTTCTGACCTTGATCTTCCACTCCTCAATTCTCTTCGGGGATAAATTCCTTTGGGAAGATTTCGTAGAACAGGAATTCCCGTTTCGTAATCTCGCCGCTTCAAGTCTGGCACAGGGCATTTTACCTCATTGGGATCCTTACATCTTCGGCGGAATGCCGTTCATGGCCGACATTCAAGCGGCTTTTTGGTATCCAACAAATCTGTTACAGACGCTCTTCGTATCAAACGGACACGTGAGCGCAGGAGTGATGGAGTGGTTTATTCTCCTGCACTACGCCGTTGCAGGATTCGGAATGTTTTTTTTCGTCCGCAAAATTCTTGCTCTGGACGATTGGTCTTCACTCTTTGCCGGAATCACTTACGCGTTTAGTGGCTATATCGTCGCTCAGGCGATGCACCAGATGATCGTGTACCATATGGCGCTGTTTCCGTGGGTCGTTTACTTTTTCATGCGTGGACTGGGGAGCTGGAAGCATGCGCTTACGGCTGGTGTGCTTCTCGGCACAATGTATCTTGGTGGTCATCCGCAAAGTACACTCTACTTCACATTTGCACTTGGCGTGATAGCGTTCTATGCGCTTACCAAGCTCGCACGATCCGAGACAGAGCGCAAGCTTGATGCTGTAACCGTGCTGCGAGCCGCGATACCTGTTATTATTGGGTTAGGGATCTTCGCGATACAACTCTTGCCATCGAATGAACTCGCTGCGCTTTCGCGGCGTGAAGTGATGACGTACGACAAGTCTGTCGATGGTTCGCTCGCGTTCGGAAATCTGCTTACGCTCGTCGTGCCGCACCTCTTCGGCCTCACGAATGCTGCGCGTGATGCGCTAGTGCCCTATTGGAATGGTGCGTACTACTTATCATGGGAAACTGCGATATACATAGGAGTACTGCCTCTCTTCTTTGCGCTCGTTGCGCTTATGATTCGCAGGCAGCCATGGATGGCGCTCTTCGCCGGTCTTGCACTATTTGCTGTGCTCTTCGCGCTCGGCGATCACTTCTTTGTTTATCGCATCTTCTTTAACCTGCCGCTCTTCAACAAGCTGCGAACACCGGCGCGAATGATGATGGTCTTCTCCTTTGCAATGTCAGTGCTCGCCGGAATGGGGCTCGCACAGGCGTTGAGATCTTCATTGAATGAAAAACGGACCATCCTTTGGTCGCTCGCTGGTACGCTAGTTCTTATCTGGTTATTGCCGATTGTCGGAGGAGTTACTGCGAAGTCTTTCCTTGCAACCGCACCTCCTGAGGCAAATGCATCAATGAGTTGGGCTGCAGGACAGGCGGCGTTTCCCGTTCTCGGGATGGTAGTCATCGCGCTGTTGTGGACGATGGGCAAACTGCGATCTACTTCGCTTGCGATCTCAGTTATTGCAGTCACCGTGATCGAGTTGTTTTCGTATGGTATGAATCTTAATGCTTCACAAGAGGATCCGGCCGAGGCATACAACGCACAGCCGCAATTGGTAGAGCAGATAAAAGCAGATCAGGAGAAAGAGGTCTCGCGAGCACGTACGCGCGAAGGTAATGCGATGCTCCTGAAACGCAACGCCGGTGCGTACCATCGTATTCAACTTATGGAAGGATATAACCCTCTCGTATTGCAGCGCGTCTCTCCCGAAATGAAGAATCTCGAAGGGCAAGCTGACCTCATGAATATCAAGTGGTCGATTTACATGAAGGGTCAACAGCCTGATTTCGGTATGCGAGCATCGTACCTGCCACGTGCCAGGATGTATTACAAGATTGATGTTCGCTCCGATAGTTTAGCGCGACAGGTTCTTAAGCAAGATTCGACGTATGATTATCGTACTACGCTCTTATTAGAAGAGAAGCCATTGATCGAGATGGGCCCAGCAGATCCTGCGGCCAAAGCGATAATAACCTCTTATGGCCAAAACGAGATCAAGCTTAATGTAACGACTGCCTCTAACGGTATGCTCTGGCTCTCCGAAGTGTACTATCCAGCATGGAAGGCGTATGTTGATGATAAGCCGGTGAAGATCTATCGTGCATTCACGTCGTTGCGCGCGATCGAAGTGCCGGCTGGTTCACACACAGTCGTATTGCGATATGAGTCCGATGCCTTCAAGACAGGCAGCATGATCACGCTTGTCACGCTTCTGCTTTCGCTCGGTGGACTAGGATTCGTTCTCTTTCGCGGCAAGCGCTCAAGCGCGGAGCCAGTGACCTGATGCGTAAAGAACGCATTCTTATCATCGCGCTTCCAGGTATCGGCGATGCACTGCTCGCGACACCGATGGTCGAGTTGCTGCGCAAGGCAAAGCCTGCATCGGAGATTCATGTGTTGGTGATGTTCAAGGCAACACAGGAGATGTTTGCGGCTGATCCGTTCATTGATCAAGTCCACTTCTACGACTTCGTCAGTGGCACCAAGACCGGTGCGCTCAGGACGGTGTATGGTCTGCGCAGACTTGGATTTGATATCTCGATCAACATTTACCCGCAGAACCGTCGCGAGTACAATCTCATCGCACTCCTCATTCGCGCAAGGAAGCGCCTTGGTATTATTTACCGCAGAAAGGGGAGGCAGAATCTCAACTGGTTGAATACCGACACGATCGTTGAAGATGATCTCCTGCACTGTGTCGAAGAGAATGTCCGGATGCTCTCGTTGATCGGCATCAAGCAAGAGTTGAATGAAATACTCATTCCTCCGCTGCGCCTCAACCTTGGAGAAGATCACAAGAAGTTCGCTGCAAACTGGCTCGAGAAGCATGGACTGACTTCTGAAGCGCGACTGATCGGGATACACGCCGGTACCGCACTTTTCAAGAATCATATCAAGCGTCGCTGGGCACCGGAGAAATTTGCTGAACTGGCGAAGAGACTCGCGAGTGAGCAAGGTGCCAAAGTATTGCTCTTTGGTGGTCCAGATGATTTCTCCGCAAACGAGATCATCAAGAAACTTGCAGGCAAGGTCATCATTCCGGTCGAGACAACTTCGATTATGGATTCCATTGCGGTCATGCAGCGGCTCGATCTCTTTATCTCGAATGATTCTGCTTTAATGCACATGGCTGGCGCACTCGAACTGCCGACCGTCGCGATCTTTGGTCCAACAAACGAAGTCTACGTGCACCCTTGGAAGACGCGTTACGAGATTGTCCATACCGGCATTGAATGCCGCCCGTGCTTTGTCTATTCTCCAAAGCCGCTTACTTGTTATCGCGTGAATCCTGCTGAGCACTTTATGTGTATACGGGAAATTGGTGTACACGATGTATATATTGCCGCCACGAGATTGTTGCCCAGAGGATAGCAATCATTAGAACAATCAGGCTAAAAGGAAAGAAAAGTCAGCTTTTTTGAAGAAATATCGGACCTATTCAGTCCGACTTCCTGTTGTACTTGTCGCAATGCTACGTCTATCAAAACGCGTCGAATATGGGCTTATGGCCCTGCAGCATCTCGCCAAGCGTGGCGGGGTTTCGACCGTGCGTGAGATCTCGGAGGAATACCACATTTCGTACGATCTGTTGGCTAAGATTCTTCAGGATTTGAAGCGCGATGGACTCATCGATTCCTATCAGGGCGTGCGAGGAGGTTATGCGTTGATGCTGACTCCTCAATCGATCTCTCTGACGAGAGTCGTAGGAGCACTCGAAGAGGACACAGGGATCATGGACTGCGCAACCAGTGCGGCAGGATGTTCAAGATCAGGTACTTGCTCCATTGAGGCACCGATGCACAAGCTTCAGGCAACGATCGACAAGGCACTGAGTTCGGTAACCGTAGCCCAATTAATGTAGGGGCACTCCGCGCGTGCCCTGTCGCATGACAGAAGATATTGAAAATATGAATTGCCGGTCGGGGAAACCCCGACTCTACGACAAACGAAATGTATGGTAAAGCTTCCAATTTATCTCGATAATAACGCAACGACTCAGATGGACCCTAGGGTCTTTGAAGCGATGCGCCCGTACTTCATGGAAAGTTTTGGCAACGCTGCGAGTCGCAACCATCCTTTTGGCTGGAAAGCTGAAGAGGCTGTGGATTGGGCGCGTGAGACGATCGCAAGGTCCATCGGTGCGGATGAGAAAGAAATTGTATTCACTAGCGGTGCCACCGAGTCTGATAACCTTGCAATCAAGGGTGTGGCGGAGATGTATGCCTCAAAAGGCGATCACATCATCACACTGACTACGGAGCACAAAGCGGTACTCGATACCTGCAAAGCTCTCGAACGTAAAGGGTTGAAAGTCACGTACTTACCCGTCGTTACTGAAGGTTTCGTCGATCTGGATCGCTTGCGTGATGCTATCACGGATAAGACGGTCCTTGTCACGATGATGCACGCCAACAATGAGATCGGCGTGATTCAGGATCTTACCAGTATTGGGCAGATCTGTCGGGAAAAAGGTGTGCTTTTTCATACTGACTCCACACAGTCGGTCGGCAAGATCCCATTCGATGTTCAGAAGCTGAATGTCGATCTGGCATCGATCTCCGGTCACAAGATCTATGGACCGAAAGGTGTTGGAGCGCTCTATGTGAGAAAGAAAAGCCCTCGCGTGAAGCTAACATCCCAGATGGATGGCGGTGGTCACGAGCGTGGAATGCGTTCAGGCACCTTGAATGTACCTGGCATAGTCGGGCTTGCGAAAGCGCTTGAAATTTGCGTCGCCGAAATGGACACGGAGACCGCCCGAGTTCGTGCAATGAGAGACGGCATGTGGAAAAGCTTCAATGCGCAGCTTGACGAGATCTATATCAACGGACCCGATCCGCTGGTAAAGCCGGAATGGCGCTTGCCTGGCAACCTGAACGTAAGCTTTGCTTTCGTTGAGGGAGAAGCCATGATGATGGGAATTCAGGATGTTGCGGTTTCCTCAGGCTCGGCCTGTACATCAGCGAGTCTTGAGCCAAGTTACGTGCTGAAAGCGTTGGGAGTAGGCGAAGATCTGGCACATACGTCGATCCGCTTTGGCATCGGACGATTTAACACGCAGGAAGAGATCGACTACACCGTTCAGCATGTGGTGACTGCAGTGCTAAAGCTGCGTGAGATGTCGCCGCTCTATGAAATGGCGAAGATGGGTATCGATCTGAAGACAGTGGAATGGGCGTCGCACTGATGAGCTGTCGTAAATTTGCAGTGCTTAACAAATCGTTACTGTACACATGATTGATGCAGACGTTCTGATAGAGGATCCCGAGGTCATGCTCGGATACATGCGGTCGAAGCACAAAGGCGTGTTCCATAACTCGAATATTTTTATTCGGGATCTGCAGTATTCGGTCCGCGATTATTTCGAGGACACCGCAGGCAAAACGATCTCGATCCCCGAAGCAGAGCGGATCGCCAAAGACATTGCCCGCAATTTTGAGCAGCTTGGCGTCTTCAAGCGAGTCAACCCGCAGGGATATGTTCTTAACTATCCAGATCTGCTGACTCCAAAAACCGGGACGAACGGTGTAATGAGCACCGATGCTCCACTGCCCCCGATGAAGGGGACGACTGCGGCAGCACTACTGGCCGCAGAAGCAGCACAAAATGTCACACCGGTCAAAGCTGCAGTGCCGAAAGCCGCCGCACCTGCAAAGGCTGCAACAGCAGCACCGGCCCCAGGTGGTGCGGCTCACGCAGCAGCAGCGCCAAATGGCGCAGCACCAGCCGGGGCGAAGACGACTCCGCCGTGGCTGAAGAAATAAGTGTGAAGGAACGAGTATTTGTTAAGGAGGAAATATGGCATATTCAGAGAAGGTAATCGATCACTATTCGAACCCGCGTAATGTGGGAACGCTCGATCCGAGTGATCCGTCAGTAGGCACGGGCCTCGTTGGCGCACCCGAGTGCGGTGACGTTATGCGTCTGCAACTCAGGATCAACGAGGAAACAGGCGTGATCGAAGATGCAAAGTTCAAGACATTCGGATGCGGCAGCGCAATCGCGTCAAGTTCGCTTGCGACCGAAATGATCAAAGGAATGTCTGTCGACAAGGCATTCGAAATCAAGAACACCGTGATCGTGAAGGAATTGAACCTTCCGCCGGTCAAGATCCATTGCTCGGTATTGGCCGAAGATGCGATCAAGGCAGCGATCGCGGACTATCGCACCAAACAGGAAGCTCTGCACAAGCAGACGGTCTGAGGTGAGGTCGCACATCAGCGTGCCACTTTTATAAGTGTAAATAAGCAAGAATACTATGTCAATAACAGAAGTAATGACGCCTCCATCACTGGATGAAACAACAGTTGAGAAGGCGTTTGAAAATATCAACGAGGAGATCATCGTCTCAGACAAGGCGAAATCCGAGATCAAGAAAATCATGGAGGCCAACAAGATCCCTGATACCTACGGTTTACGCGTGGGTGTGAAGGGTGGTGGTTGCTCAGGGCTTTCGTATTCACTCGGGTTCGATACCGAAGCACGTGCCGGCGATAAGACGCTTGTGATCGATGGAGTAAAGATCTTTGTCGATCCGAAGTCGCTGTTTTATCTTTCAGGTACACAACTTGATTTTACGGACGGCCTTAACGGACGAGGATTCGTCTTCAACAATCCGAACGCTGCAAAGACGTGCGGCTGCGGCAGCTCGTTCGGGGTATAAAGTAAGCGAGGGCAAGATGGGCGACTACTTAGCGAACAAACATTCGCTTCTCGATCATTTTGCATTGTTTGCGATCCCCCGAAAGCTCCGCATCGATTCTGCAAAACTGGAGGCACGCTTCCACACGTTGCAGATGGCGAGTCATCCCGACAAGTTTGCATCGAGCGATCCTGTTGCCATCGAACTCGCGGAGAATACCTCCGCCTCGATCAATCAAGCTTACCGGGTGCTACGAGAGCCTATCGCGAGGTTGAAGTACCTATTAAGTCTTTATGGCTACTCGGTCGAGCGTTCGAAAGCAGTACCGCAATCACTGCTTATGTCGGTGATGGAAGCGCAGGAGGCTATCGGTGGACTCGAGATGGCGCAGAATCCGAGTGAGGTTGATGCACTCAGGTCCGCATTGTCCGATTTGAGTGTCAGCTTCGATAACAAACTCTCACAGATCGCTGATGATCGGAAAAGACTGAGTGCCGAATGGGATGCGGCTAATGAGCACGCGAAGGATCGAGAATCGCTCACCGAGAGCGAACGAAATATTTTGGATCAACTCGTGAAGCTGCTCGCTGAGCGAGCGTATCTCGAAACACTTAGTGCCTCCATCCATGCAGCGTTGGCAGGCGAAACGGCGATGATCAGGCATTAGCATTAGAAATCTCACCCCCAGTCTTTGTGGCTGAAAACGCACTATATATTCAGAGATCATTTCAGGAAGCCGTAACCGCGCTCGATCAGTTTATCGCTGACAAAAAGAATCTCGCTCTTGTGGATCAGTTTGTAGAACTCCTGGCGCGTACCTTCCAGAGCGGCTATAAGATTTATTCAGCGGGTAATGGAGGAAGTCATTGCGACGCGATGCACTTCGCCGAAGAGTGGACCGGCAGATACCGAAAGGACCGCGAGCCGATGCCGGCAATGGCGTTCAGTGATGTTTCGCACATCACGTGCACCTCGAATGATTACGGCTTTGAGCACATCTTCGAACGCATGGTGCAAGCATTTGGAGCTACCAACGATATTTTTCTTGCCATCACCACCTCAGGTAACAGCCGCAACCTCATCCTCGCAGCCGAAGCTGCGAAAGCAAAAGGCATGAAGGTGGTCGGATTGCTGGGAAAGGGCGGGGGAGCAATCAAGTCACTTTGTGATATCGCGATCGTCGTGCCAGGCGAGACAAGCGACCGCATTCAGGAATTGCACATCAAGATCATCCATATTGTTATTGAATGTGTCGAGCGGCAGTTATTCCCGCAACTCTATCTCTAAGTTTATCGATCAGTTTTAACGTTTAGTCTATGCCTCTTCAGATCACGCTTCCAAACCAATCCGATTCGACCACGCCTGGCCGTGTAGTCGGCATCGACCTGGGCACGACGAATTCCCTTGTTGCCTATGTCGATCAAGGAGTACCCAAAGTGATCGCTGGCGCGGATGGAGGTATCGTCCCTTCGGTCGTCACTCTGGACGATAATGGAAACGTGGTCGCCGTCGGAGTAAAGGCAAAAAAGCATGCACTCGTGGATGCAGCGCACACAGTCTATTCCGTGAAGCGCCTGATGGGCAAATCCTTTCAGGATGTAAAAAAGGAATCGGGACTGCTTGCGTATCGTCTCGCGCAAGCGGATGAGGGTCTTGTTAGAGTCCAGATTGGTAAGAAGCTCTTCACACCCATTGAACTTTCAGCGTTCGTTCTGAAAGAGCTAAAGAAGCGTGCGGAAGATTTTTTCGGTGAAACGGTAACAAAGGCCGTAATCACCGTCCCTGCTTATTTCAACGATGCGCAACGCCACGCAACGAAAGATGCTGGCAGGCTTGCTGGACTTGAAGTATTGCGTATCGTCAATGAACCCACCGCTGCCTCACTCGCCTATGGGCTGGACAAATCCAAGCAGGGGATCATTGCAGTCTACGATCTTGGTGGCGGAACATTCGATATTTCCATCCTGAAACTTTCGAACGGTGTCTTCGAAGTCCTTTCGACAAACGGCGACACCTATCTCGGAGGAGACGATATCGACCGGCGATTGATGGAGCTGTTCATCACACAGATCAAGCACATGGAGCCAGCGTTCGAACCGAATGGCGAGCAGCTCCAGCAGATCCGCAACGTGGCTGAGAGCGCAAAGATCGAACTGTCGACAAAGCCGAGCGTCATGATCGCGCTCGACATTCCGCAGGCGAACGTAGCCTATCGCCGTAACCTCACTCGAACCGAATTAGAAACGATTACCCGCAGCATCGTCGAGCGCACACGCATCCCTTGTGAGATGGCGATCAAGGATGCACTGATCGATGTCGATGAAATTGACGAAGTGGTACTCGTTGGCGGATCAACAAGAATGCCCGCAGTCCGAAGTCTCGTGCAGCAAATCTTCAAGCGCAAGCCACACGATGAGTTGAATCCCGACGAAACGGTAGCACTTGGAGCTGCTATTCAGGCAAACGTGCTTGCGGGAGAAACAAAAGATGTATTGCTACTCGACGTGACGCCTCTATCGCTCGGCATCGAAACAATCGGCGGTATGATGAGCACGATCATTCCTCGCAATACAACGCTGCCCACCAAAGCTACAGAGACATACACAACGTTTGTTGACAATCAGACAGGCGTCGAGATCAATGTGTATCAAGGCGAACGAGATTTCGTGCGCGATAATCGAAAGCTTGCCGAGTTCACACTAAAGGGAATTCCGCCTCTTCCAGCGGGAGCAGCAAAATTCGAGGTCTCATTCCTGATTGACGCCGATGGCATTCTTCATGTAAGCGCGAAAGAGGTTCACACAGGCATTGCGCATGAAGTTGAAGTGAAGCCTTCCTACGGCCTGACAGAAGAGGAGATCGAGCGGATGTTACGCGAGTCCGTTGTCTATGCCTCGCAGGATATCGGCGAGCGCCGACTCGCTGAGGCAAAGACGGAAGGTCAACGCATCCTCGCGGCTACGGAAAAAGTCCTTGGACAACTTCGCCGAGGCGAGATCGTGATTACGCCGCAACGACTGCAATCACTCAATGTCGCTGCCGTCATCGATGCGCTGTATGCGCTCCGACGTGTTGTGCAGTCCGAAGATGCAGAAGCAATCAATAATCAGGTCACAGCTTTGGAGCAGGCAACGGAGCCTCTCGCACAGGAGATCATGAATGCCAGCGTCTCGGAAGTCCTGGAAGGGAAGAATGTGGCAGAGATCTCCACGTAAGGTTTTAGTATTCTTTCATCTTCTTGCGGCTCTTTTTCCGCGACGAAGACAGTGTAACAATCATTCGAACGTATCACAGCGACGAATATGAAGGCAACTGAATTCAAACTACGAGCCCGTCCGTACTCGGACGACGAAGCAAAGACCTTACTCGGTAAGGTCATGGACGCTGAAACCTCCGACTGGCATTACAACACGCATCACAAAGGCTACGTCGATAAGCTCAACGAGATCGAGAAAGAGTTGGTAACCGCCGATCCTGCAAAAGCGAATGGCAACTACAGTCAGATCGGCGAGTTAAAGCGCCGCTGGACCTGGAATCACTCGGGCAACATTTTGCATGAGGTCTATTGGGACAATCTCGGTGGCGATGGCGATGTCGCTCGCGGTGTCGACATGCAGGCTCAGATCATCAAAGACTTTGGCTCGTTCGACGACTGGAAGACAGATTTTAAAGCCACTGCACTTGCAGCAAAGCTTTCCGGATGGGGATTGCTTGTATTCGATACACTTGGTTCGAAGCAGCTCAAGAACGTCCTGGTTGACGAGCACCATTATGGTGCAGTTTGGGGGGCCATCCCGCTCGTAGCCTGCGATGTATTCGAGCATGCCTACTACCACAAGGATGGACCGAAACGTGCAGCCTACATTGATAACTTTATCAATGGCTTGCACTGGGGTCGCATCAACGACCGGTACACGACCTACCTGGTTCGCTAAGAATTGGTTAAATTTCTGTATGAACGTGCGCTCCAGATAGCTTCTGGAGCGCCGCTGAAGCCCTAAGAATTCGATAATCGACTAATGCCCACAGTCACCTTTTTGCCGATGAACGTAAGCTGCGAAGCGCTCGTAGGTGAGAGCATCCTCGACGTTGCCCTTGCACATGGCGTTGATCTGCAGCACAATTGCGGAGGTGTCTGTGCATGCTCTACCTGCCATGTCCGCATTCGTCAGGGCGCAGAGGCATTACCCGAAATGGAGGACGAAGAGGCAGACCAACTCGACGAAGCAGAAGGATTAACCCTGGAATCGAGGCTTGGCTGTCAGGCTAAAATCCTCGAGGATGTCGAAATGATCGTCGAGATCCCCCAGTTGAATCCCGCCATCGCAAAATTGTTTCACGAGGGTGCCCACTGACCTTCGTAAGTTCGTGCTCAGGAATGTCTCTTTTAATTGAGGATCGGAATGGAGTGGTCAGATATCGAAGACATTGCGCTCGCCCTTTTGGAGGCGCACCCAGACGTCGACCCCCTTACCGTCCGATTCACGGATCTATTACGCTGGATCGGTGAGCTGCCGGAGTTTACCGACGAACTGCACCTCTCAAATGAGAAGAAACTTGAAGCGGTGCAGATGGCTTGGTATGAAGAATGGAAGGATGCTCAGTAATTGTTTGAACCCTGTATCCGTAATCATAGTCGAATTCGTTAACAACTCTTGATGACCGATCAGGCCCGAATTCCACTGTTCCCTCTTGGCGTGGTACTCTTTCCACAGTCACGTATCCCGTTGCATATTTTCGAAGATCGCTACAAAAAACTGATCGACGAGGCGGTGCAATCCAATTCCATTTTTGGTATTAATTACGTCGAAGAAGATCGGCTGCATTCTGTCGGTTGCGCAGCCCATGTTGTCGAAGTGACAGAACGTCATCCCGATGGCGAGATCGATGTCGTGACCGAAGGCGATCGCCGATATGAAGTTGTCGAGCTGGAACAGAACGGTCCGGACCAGCTATCATACGCGATCGTCCGATGGCTCGATGATGTGGTGGAGGAGCGTGATGAGAAGCTCACCGATGAGACGATCGAACTCTTCAATGAATTGACCCGGATCGCCTACAAAGGATCGATCGATCCCCTCGATGAATCAATCTGGGCAATGCCAGAGAAACTGCCCTCGTTCAAGATCGCACAAAAATCCGGGCTCGAAGCTCCTCAGCGGCAGGCGCTGCTTTCGATCACGAGCGAGAACGAACGCTTGACGATGCTCCATAATTTTCTCGCGCAGCTCTTGCCAAAAGTCAAAGAGATTGAGACCATCAACGACCTTATCCGTAACGATGGCTATATCGTGACCTGGAACAAAGGCGGGAAAGACGCGCCGAGCGAGGACGAGTTGTAAGACAGGGCGTTAAACCGCACTTTCCTTCCGGTCAAGGCGTTAACCTCGACTCAACTGTTATCGGATCCCGTACTCGGGATCCTTCATTTTGAATTTACCACATGAACAAGAAGACCAAAGTAGTTGCTAAGAAGCACAAAAAGGCTGTAGAACGTAAGAAGACCAAGACGCGCGAAGCAAAAGCGGCCGCTAAGAGCACAAGGGCAAAGCGCGCGACGACCAAGAAGCCTACCGCTTGATCTGAACCTGGATTACGCCGATTGAAAGGATTGCATTGATTCCTTGCGGCAAGACGACGGGGTTTGAGACATCCGAAAATTTTTGATTGGGTGGATTGATCGAGCTCGAACCGGCTAGTCGAGCGGCAGTGCGAGTGGTAAATTCGACAGTATGAAATTGGCGAAAGAAATCGTGTGAATCCTCTCAATCGGCGCAATCCAGGTTCTGACATCATCCGCTCACTCCTCGACTCACCCAAATGCCCGTTGATCATGGGCATTCTGAATGTGACCCCCGATTCCTTTTCTGACGGCGGACGCTATTTTTCCTATGAAGCCGCCGTGGAACACGGTCTCCAACTTCTTTCCGATGGCGCTGATATTCTCGATATTGGTGGAGCTTCAACTCGACCTCCGGGCAGCGATTACGGTTCGGGAGCGAGCGACGTAACCCAGGAGGATGAGGCAGAACGGATTCTCCCTGTCATCAAAGCCATACTCCACCGCGTCCCAGATGCGATCATTTCCATTGATACCACTCGATCAATGATCGCGCGCCGAGCAATGGAAGCCGGTGCCGAACTTGTCAATGATGTAAGTGCCGGCACTGCCGATCCGGGGATGTTTGAAACTGTTGCAAAGCAGAAACGTCCAATCGTCCTAATGCATGGGTATGGACCGCATTTCCAGAAAGCCACCATCGATGAATATCAATATCAGGATGTGGTGCGCGAAGTTTATGAATTTCTCGAACTTCGTATACGTGAAGCCCGCTCCGCTGGAATTGAAACCGTGATCGCTGACGTCGGTATCGGATTTGCAAAAGGCTTTCGCGACAATCTCCGGCTGATGAAAGAACACCGCGAATTCGAAGAACTCGGTGTGAGTTTGCTTTTTGGCGCTTCTCGAAAGTCCTCCATTGGGAAAGCCCTTGACCACCCTACGAAGCCAGAAGAGCGGATAGCGGCAAGTGTATCAGCCGCCATACATGCTGTGAGGAATGGCGCAAGAATCGTCCGCGTGCATGATGTCCGCGAAACGCACGATGCATTCGCGATGCTTGAAGCAATCGAATCGGCAGAATGAAGAGTCATCGTAAAGAGATATTCATGCACTTCTCGAATTTGAAGAACTGTCAATGAGCCAAAGAACGCTGAATTGGCGGCCGTATTTTTTGGGTTCGGAGTACCGTTGGTGAATCTCTCCTGGGAGATTGACACGAGCAGTGGGGAATGTTTGGTTTTGATGTCGAAGGAAGTAAGTATACCTATCTGACTCTGCCAATCCTCTCATACGCACTGGCGCTCTACACATTCATCCAAAATGGCAAATCCTTCGACTGGCAAAATGACCCAGACCAGGACGGAAGGCTGCTGGTTGTTGAATCTCTCGAATATCTGCTGCAGACTGGAGATATATCACAAGCGCTCCAGCCAAATTGATCCCGAGAGGGGGCGTCGAACTTCGCTCGTAAGTTTGTAACAATACAGTTATGCCAACTCTCTATCTCACCGGTTCATCCGGCGCATTAGCATCAGTGATTCGATCGCTCTACCTGGAGCGCGAATGGTCTGTTGTTGGATTTGACAGAACGAATGATGGATTTCAGCATCGCGATTTCGAGTTTATCGAAACGGATATGCTCGACGTGGATTCAGTGGCAGAGGCTTTTTCAAAAGCCAATAAAATGCCTCGCGCTCTAATTGCGACTGTAGGAGGAGTCAAACCATGGAGCACCGTTGAAGAGATCGTACCAGAGGACTTCGATTTCGTGGTGAGATTGAACCTGCACTCCGCGTTCTATGCGGTACGTGCCGCGCTGCCGCTCATGTATGTCGCGGGGGTTGGCTCGATCGTGACGATCGGAGCCGAAACTGGGTTACGGCCTGAACCGAAGAAAGCAGCCTATGTTGCAGCCAAAGCCGGTGTGATCGCATTCACGATGTCTGTGGCGGAGGAAGGTAAATTGAGAGGCGTGAATGCAAATGTGATCGTGCCGACCGTCATTCATACAAAAGCAAACGAATCGTGGGGATCGCCCGAGGATATTGCAAAATGGACGCCACCTGAAAGCATTGCCGAAGCTGTGTTCTTTCTCACGTCCGAACCCGGCAAAGCGATCAATGGCGCGGTGATACGTATGCCAAATAAGATGTAACGAAGTATTTAGAATCAAATGACACTCACCGAAAGAATAAGTGAAGACTTGAAGTCCGCAATGAAGGCGGGCGAGAAACTCAAAACAGAAACGCTCCGAAGCCTTCGTGCCGGCGTGATCGAATTTGAAAAGAACGGCAGCGGAAAGTCAATGACGCCCGACGATGAGATGAAACTCCTGATGACTGCTGCGAAGAAGCGTCGCGAAGCGATCGAGATGTACGACGCGAACAATCGTCCTGAACTCGCAGAAAAAGAGCGCGGTGAACTCGAAGTTATTAACGCATACTTGCCAAAGCAAATGACTCGTGAGGAAGTTGAAGCTCGGGTCAAGGCCGTCATTGCAGAAACTGGCGCTGCGGGTCCACAGGATACGAATAAGGTTATCCCGGTACTCATGAAAGAGCTGAAGGGCAAAGCCGATGGCAAGATGGTCCAGGAGATTGTCAAGTCTCAACTGGTCTGACGGCACATGGTCATTGATATCGTTCTTGGTCTCGCAATTCTCTGGGGTGCATGGGGTGGATATCGGACAGGATTTCTAGGAATGCTCCTATCTATTGTCATCCTGATCGCGGCTGCATTCATCGCCTCGCTCTTTGCGACTCAGGCGGGAGAATTACTGCACCTTGGTCCTGCGTATGGCCGACCGGTGGTTGGATTTTTCTTTCTCTTCATTCTTTTGCTGGTTGCAGGATCGCTCATCAAGCGTGCCGTAAAGCCAAAGTCCGGAATTTCGAAGGGGATTGATCAGGCGCTTGGTGCATGTCTGGGAGCCTTACGAAGCGCTCTCATACTCAGCTTTGTGTTGGTACTTCTGCGACTAGTAAGTCTGCCAACGGAAAGTGCGGTGACGCATTCGATGTTATACAAGCCGGTGCTCGAATGTTCAACCATGGTAGTCGGTGTGCTGAAGCCGCTTATTCCGCATTCTATGCCTGCGACGATGTTTGGCACCTCACCGAAAGAGTGATTTGTGAGCATTACACCAATTGATCACGAAGAGAATGACGAGCGGCTTTTAAAAGACCGACTTCTCGCCGAATTCGATAGTGCGTTGTCGCCGGCTTTTGCTCATGCCTCGCGAGAACTTGAATTTCACAAGATCGTCGAACAACATCTTCAACAATCGCCTGGCGATCTCGGGCGAAAAGTCCTGCCATCCGAATTGCAGCCGATCACAGATCCGATCAAGATCGATACCTCGCTCAAAGAGATCGCTGAGATGCGCTCGTTCTTTAGCGGCAATGACCGCCCGCCTTTCTCAGGACTCTTCGACATTCACTCCGTCCTGAGAAAGATAGACATCGAGGGAAGCACACTTTATGTAGAAGAAGGTGCGCGAGTGCTCGCGGTATTACGAGGAATGCGCGCGCTCCGTGAGTTCTTTTCACGCCGTGCGAGCATTGCTCCGCAATTGTGGAAATCGGGAGTTCATCTCTACGATGACCGTCTGCTCGAGATGCACTTTGCTTCCGTCTTTGACGACGCAGGAAACATTAAGGACAATGCTTCGACCGAGCTGTCGAAGATCCGCAGGGAGATCATCAACACCGCTGAGCATCTTCGCTCCAAACTAAGCTCGATCCTCCGGCGACTTACCGAGGATTCATTCGTTCAGGAAGAACTCATCACTCAGCGCGATGGAAGGTATGTTGTTCCAGTAAAAGTTGAGCATAAGCGCCGCGTGCCGGGCTTTATCCATTCGGTGTCGCAAACCGGTCAGACCGTTTTCATCGAGCCGAGCGAAACACTCGATCTGAATAACGATCTTCGATCGCTGGAATTCGCGGAGCACCGCGAGATCGAACGCATCATGTATGATCTCGCACGTCAATTGCGAGAAGTATCTCGCGAACTTCAAGGTTCGCTAAAAGCTGCCGGGCATCTCGAAGCTGTTGCCGCGAAGGCTCGATACGCCGACTCGATCGATGCGTCGCCTGCATTCGCTCGACAACAGACTGGTCGCGAACGAAAGCTCGTGATTAAGGAAGCGCGTCACCCTCTGCTTTTGAAGAAATTAGGTCGAGAGAAGACTATCCCGCTCACACTTGAACTTGATGAGCTTCGACACACGCTTGTACTTACCGGACCGAACGCCGGCGGCAAGACTGTACTCTTAAAGACCGTTGGGCTGCTAACACTCATGGCCCAAGCAGGACTGCCAATTCCTGCACTTGCCGATGCGGAGCTTCCGATCATGGATTCGATCTTCGTCGAGATCGGTGACAGCCAGTCCCTTGCAGATGATCTTAGTACATTCAGCTCTCATGTTCGCGCATTGTCACGCATAATGGACCATGCCACATCAAAGAGTCTTGTACTTCTAGATGAGATCGGTGGTGGTACGGCACCCGAAGAAGGTGGATCGCTTGCCGAGAGCATCCTCGAGAATCTCACAAAGCGCAACACTATCACGATCGCCACCACGCACTTTGGCCGGCTTGCCGCGTTCGCGGAGACAACGCAGGGTGCCGTGAACGGTTCAATGGAGTTCAGTTCAGCGGGCTTGCAGCCGACGTTTCGGTTTCGCATGGGACTTCCCGGAAGCTCTCATGCATTTGAGATCGCCGAGCGATTCGGACTTCCCATCGCGATCATCAAGCGAGCAGCAGAACTTCGAGGCACAGGTTCAACGAAACTGGAAGATCTCATCCGCTCGCTTGAAACGCTCCAGTTGGAGGCTCGCGAAAAGAAAGCGGAATCAGAACGCGAACTAGGGAAAGCTCGCATCGCCCGTGTTGATTTCGAACGAAAGCGAGACGAGGTCGACGATATCCGTAGAACTGCGAAGCAAACTGCCGCGACCGAAGCTGAATCAATACTGAAGCAGGCAAACAGCTTTGTTGAGCGTGCCGTCAAAGATGCAAGAGAAGCTGCACGGAAAGAGATCTCGAGTCAAAATGAATCAACTGCTCTTCGAGAGCTTCGCGCACAGCAGGAGGCTGAGCGCAAGAATATCTTGAAGTCGCTTGAACGCAAACCTGAACCGGTGCTTTCGAAAGAGCTGGATCCAACCGAACTCAAAGTCGGCGCTAAAGCACAGTTGCGCTCCAATCCCGGACAAGTCGGTGAGATCGTCTCGATCAAAGGCAAAGACGTTGTAGTGTTGCTGGGTGGCCTTCGAGTAAAAACTAAACTCGATCAAATCGAAGCAGTAAAAGAAGCTAGTCGAAAAGAGAAACGACGACAGGATGTTTCACAGGCCACGCAGTATCTAAGCGAAGCACCGGTACAGCGTATCGATCTTCGAGGTGAATATGGAGACGATGCTGTCATGCAGGTCGAGAAGTTTCTTGGCGATGCCGCCGCACACAATCTTGCACGTGTCGAAATCATTCATGGCATGGGCACGGGCGCACTTGGTCGTCGGATCTCGCAATACCTGAAGACTCATCCAAGTGTTCAGTCATTCAAATACGGCGAGCCTCATGAAGGCGGGGCAGGGGTCACCATCGTCGAACTACGCTAAACTGTAGATGAAAAAGATTCTTGTTGCCAATAGGGGAGAGATTGCACTCCGGGTGATTCGCTCAGCACGGGAGTGCGGTTTTCAGTCCGCCGCCGTGCACTCGCCGCATGATCGCTCCGCTCTTTACGTGCGCGAAGCGGATGAGAGTTATCAACTCCAAGGCAATCTTCCAAGCGAGTCATATCTCGATCAGGAACAGATCATCGCAATTGCACAGGAGGCGAAGGCGGATGCAATTCATCCAGGTTACGGCTTTCTGTCTGAGAATCCGGAGTTCGCTGCGAAGCTGGAACGCGAAGGCATCACCTTCATCGGTCCGACGCCGCAAGCCATCGAGCAACTTGGAGATAAAACCTCAGCGAGAAAGCTCGCTAAGAAACTCGGCGTCCCGACTCCAACAGGAACGGTCGAAGCGCTGAAGGATCACAAAGAGGCAATCACTGTTGCAAAGCAAGTTGGATATCCCGTACTGCTGAAGGCTGCAGCAGGAGGTGGTGGTAAGGGAATGCGGATCGTCGAGCATGAAAGTGAGTTGAAAGAATCGCTCGAACGTGCAAAGGGTGAAGCACTTATGGCCTTTGGCGATGATCGCGTGTATGTGGAGAAATACCTAGTCAGACCACGACACATTGAGATCCAGGTTCTTGCTGATACTCATGGCAATGCGATCCACCTCGGCGAACGCGAGTGCTCGATCCAGCGACGTCACCAGAAACTTGTTGAGGAAGCCCCCTCGACTATCTTGACTCCTAAAATGAGGAAGGAGATGGGGGAAGCAGCAGTCGCGCTGGTTCGAGAAGCAAAATATCGCGGAGCCGGCACTGTCGAATTTTTGCTCGATCAGGAAGGGAAGTACTTCTTTCTTGAAGTGAACACCCGTCTACAGGTCGAGCATCCGGTCACTGAGTTCATCACTGGGCTTGATCTCGTGCGCGAACAGTTTCGGATTGCCTCCGGTGAACGACTTAGCATGAAGCAGGAGGACGTGAAGTTACATGGCCACGCTATTGAAGTTCGCATTCAGGCCGAAGACACCTGGAATGACTTCCTCCCAAGCCTTGGTACCATTCATCACATAAGGCATGCCTCAGGGGCCTTCGTCCGAAACGACAGCAGTCTTTTCTCTGGGTTGGAAGTTTCGGGCTACTATGATTCATTGCTCGCAAAGCTTGTCGTGTGGGATCTTGATCGCCCATCAGCGATTGAGAGGATGAAACGCGCTTTGGCAGAGATGCGAGTTGCGGGGGTGAGCACTACTATTCCATTCGCCGAATTCGTGATGGAGAACGATCGGTTCAAGAGAGGAGAACTCTCGACCGGCTTTGTTGCGGAGGAATTCACCAACGAAGTGCGACTTGACCTGGAAAAACGGTACGAAGCTCGTCTTTTGCCCTATTTTGCTCGCGTAGCTCAAGTTCTAAATGAGGTTAAGTTGAGAAAAGGCCTTGTTTTCGACAGCAAAACATAGTATATTTGGTCTGCATCTAGAACAGCTTGTTCTAACGCCATAGTCACGTTGGCGGGACATACTTCCTAACACACTTTCCTAGAAATCTGCCGTGCCGCAACTCCAGAGTTTGCTCACAACCGAATTGACCACGGAGGCTGGCGCAGTTGCGCGTCCAACTCGCCGTTCAGCATCCATACGTACTTGTCCCAATTGCAATTCAAGTACTGGTTTACATAGTTCAATTAGGCGAAATGTTGGCGAAAAGCTGCTGATCGTGTTCATGCCGCTCATTCGCCCGTATCGGTGTCATGGCTGCAACTGGCGAGGCTTTCTCGGTCGGTTCAACTTCCTTTCTTCGGCCAGACTGAACCGTGCGCTCAATGGCGCTGTTTTCGTCGCGTTCGTAGTATTCTGCCTCTTCCAGCTTCTTTCTTACTCCGGTGTACGCTTGATTCCGTAGACACCGAAATGGAAAAGTGGTTGAGGCATCACACCAAGACCACTCGATGCAGGAACATTTTGCCAGCCTTTCCGAAGCCCGTACTATTGCTCTCCAATTGGGGCTCATTGATGAGGAGTTTCAACAGGTCGTAAGCATCCTCGAAGGCCGAATTCCAACCTATACCGAGCTCGGAATTTACTCCGTCATGTGGAGCGAACATTGCTCCTATAAAAACAGCATTGCTACGATCAAGACTCTCCCTCGCAAAGGCGGGCGATTACTCGTTGAAGCCGGCGAAGAGAATGCCGGTCTGATCGACATCGGTGATGGATTGGCCTGTGCATTCAAGATCGAATCGCACAATCATCCCTCGGCTATCGAGCCCTATCAGGGTGCGGCGACTGGCGTTGGCGGCATTCTCCGCGACATCTTCACAATGGGTGCAAGACCGATCGCGGCGTTGAACTCTCTCCGCTTTGGGCCATTGGATGCAGATGACACCACACCTCAAGGTGCGCGAACAAAGTATCTCGTTCGCGGTGTGGTCCATGGCATTTCTGATTATGGGAATTCCTTCGGTGTGCCAACAGTAGCTGGAGAAGTTTATTTTGACAAGTGCTACCTGGGTAATCCTCTTGTCAATGCAATGGCCGTTGGCATCGTGAACATTGGCAAGACCGCGAGTGCAGTTGCAGATGGACCTGGCAACATCGTGATGATTGTTGGCTCGCGAACTGGACGAGATGGGATCCATGGCGCGAGTTTGCTCGCGAGCGCAGTCTTTAGCGAAGCGGCTGAGTCACTTCGTCCGACGGTTCAGGTTGGCGATCCATTCACCGAAAAGCTTCTTCTCGAAGCGACGCTCGAAGCGATCGAAAAGGGTGTGGTGATTGGCATGCAGGACATGGGCGCTGCCGGGATCTGTTGTTCGACGGCTGAAATGTCTGCCAAGTCAGGCACGGGCATGAAGATCGACCTCGACAAAGTCCCACTGCGCGAGCAGAAAATGAACGCGTACGAAATCATGCTCTCGGAATCGCAAGAGCGCATGCTCGTCGTCGTCAAGCCTGAAGATGTACAGGAGATCAAACGCATTTTCGATAAGTGGGACCTGCAAGCCGAGATCATTGGTGAAGTAACAAACACAGGTTGTGTCGTCATCGACTATCAAGGTATGCGAGTAGCAGATATTCCCGCCGGCTCTCTCGCGCTTGGCGGTGAGATGACGCCGGTCTATCACCGTGACTCCGTCGAGCCTTCGTATCTCACTCGCACTCGCGCCTTTGATGTTGCGGAGTATACAAAAGTCGCTAACACAAGCGATATGCTGAAGCAACTGCTGGCCTCACCGATCATCACATCCAAACGCTGGATCTACGAACAATACGATTCAATGGTCCGCACGAACACACTCTTCCTCGAAGGAAGCGATGCTGCCGTGCTTCGCGTGAAGGGTACACTGAAGGGCCTTGCAGTAAAGACCGATTGTAATTCGCGCTACGTCTATCTCGACCCATACCAGGGCGGAGTGATCGCTGTTGCCGAGGCTGCTCGTAACATTGCCTGCACCGGGGCAACACCTGTCGCCATCACAAATTGTTTGAACTTCGGCAATCCCTATGATCCCGAAGTCTTCTATCAATTCAAGGAAGCAGTTCGAGGGATCGGCGATGCATGCCGAACCCTAGAGACTCCAGTGACTGGCGGCAACGTCAGCTTCTATAATGAATCTCCCGACGGAGCGATCTACCCAACGCCGACGATCGGCATGCTTGGCATCATCGAAGATATCACCAAGGTTGTTTCATCCTCATTCAAGAATCTCGGCGATGCCATTATTTTGTTGAAAGCAAACAAATCGTCCGATCCACTTGATGGATTAGGCGGCAGCGAATATCTTCGAATCACTTCGGGCGAAATCGCTGGCAAGTCCCCGAGTTGTGATCTCGATGGCGAGAAACGGCTCATCAAGCTTTTAGTCGTGCTTGCGGATAAAGAACTGATAAATTCCGCACATGATGTTAGTGAAGGAGGAATTGCGGTCACACTTGCGGAGTGCTGCTTCGGAATGTCTACCGAGAGAATGTTTGGAGCACTCATCAACCTGGATCTTTCGGCGGCAAAGGCCGCAAGATTGTTCGGCGAATCTCAGGGTAGAGTAGTGATCAGCGCGGATCCCGATCAGGTAGATGCAATTTTGTCGAGGGCCAAAGCCAGTGACGTCGAAGCTATCATTATTGGCAGAGTCGAGGGCAGTAACCTCAAGATCAATGAAGTGATCGACGAGCCGGTCAGTGACCTCTTTTCTATCTACACATCAGCGTTACCTGCTCTACTTGAAAGTGCCGAGGCGGTGATCGATTGATCAGCCACCGCTTGCAGCTTCAGGCAGAACGATTCAATCTTTAACCGAGGTTGAATTGTAGATATGTTCACAACGCTCCGGGCCAAGCTTTTTGCGGGATTTCTCCTTATCCTGCTGTTACTCGTTGCGCTTGGCGGATATTCCATTCTATCTTTCCGTACACTTGAGGAGGTAACATCCTCGGGCCTCGAACAGAACTCCGAAAGCATACTCGCGGATCTTGCAATGAACGAAAGTCTCGTGCGAATGAACGCCGCACAACTTCGTATGCTGGTTGGCGCAGAGAGTAAGGGGCACACTGTCTTCGAAGATGAGAAATCGTTCTTCTATCAGGCGCTCGACCGCGCCCGTCGTTCTGCAGCGCAAAGCGAGCCAGAGCTTCGTGTCAGAGTGGAAAGTCTATTGAATGACAGTCTCGATGTCGCATGGGCGGATTACCAAACACATTTGCCGGTATTCGAGGCACTTGTAAAACACAATCCTGTGCAAGCCCGAACGCTCTATGACTCCACA
>JABDDM010000016.1:0-37240 GCA_013287605.1 Ignavibacteria bacterium
ATGAGCAATGCGATGAAGTACTCCGGCGAGCGCAGGAAGATCTGGATCGAAACCCTGAGGCTAGGTGATCATGCAAAAATATCCATTCGCGACGCCGGTATTGGGATGGAATCTTCGCGATTATCGCATATCTTTGAAGCTTTCTACCGCGTTGAAGATAGCCGCTCTGCTGGTGGCGCAGGGCTTGGCCTCTCCATCGTGAAGCACACCATCGATGCGCACCACGGCAGCATCGATGTTGAGAGCCAGCCTGGAGTTGGCACCATCTTCACCGTTCATCTTCCACTTAGCACAACACCATGAAACGCATACTACTTATCGAAGACGATCCAGCGATTTCGATCGGTCTGGAGGCGGCCCTGACGCAGGAAGGTTATGTGGTTGTGACGGCCGCGGATGGAAATTCAGGAGCGCTCAAAGCAAAAGATCCAACGATCGATCTTATCCTGCTTGACATCATGCTGCCCGGCAAAGACGGGATGGAAATCTGCAAAGAGCTGCGACACGAAAATAATCGTGTACTTGTCCTGATGTTAACCAGCAAGAATGAAGAGATCGACAAGGTACTTGGGCTGGAGATCGGAGCAGATGACTATGTGACGAAGCCATTCAGCATCCGAGAACTGCTGGCTCGCATCAAAGCCTTACTACGGAGATCGAACGAGTTAAAGATGGGGATCGAGCAAATTGCATTCGGACCCGTGACGGTCGACTTCACCAAACACGAACTCTCACTTCTCGGCGCACCCCAACGTCTCTCCACCAAAGAATTTCAGATCCTCAAATTTTTCGTTGAACGCGAAGGGCAGGTCGTAACTCGTGACATGCTTCTCGATTCTGTTTGGGGATATACTGTGTTTCCAACGACGCGCACAGTCGACAATTATATTCTCTCGTTACGAAAGAAGATCGAGATGGAGCCATCGGAGCCAAAGCACCTGCTGACAGTTCACACTTCGGGTTACCGGTTCGTGCTGAACCCGTAGATTTTGTATTCACGTTCACTATCAACCTTAAGACAATGCCACGAGTCGTACACTTCGAAATTCCGGCGGAAGATCCTAAGCGAGCTACCGCGTTTTATGAGTCGGTATTTGGATGGAAATTCTCAGCGTTTGGCGGTCAGGATTATTGGCTCGCCAAGACCGGAGATACCGGAGAGCCTGGGATCGATGGAGCCATTATGAAGCGCAATGATCCGAAACAGCCTGTTACAAACAGCATCAGTGTGCCTAGTTTGGACGAGTACGCAAAAAAAGTAGAGGCCGCGGGTGGTAAGATGGTGGTACCAAAGCAGGCGATTCCTGCCGCCGGATACTACGCTTACTTCACTGACCCCGAAGGCAACATTCAGGGTCTCTGGGAGAATAACGCGGAAGCGAAGTAATATCGTACCGTCGCGAGTCTTTCAGGATGCCGCGATCATTGCAAGGAAGCCGAGGCACAAGCCAGCCTCCTCGAAGCCAATGCGCCGAAGTCGCAATTTGGAGAATCGATTGATATCGCTTGCAATCCAGAGCATCCTCGCAAAGCTGAGCGCCACACTAGCTGCCGGTATCCAACTCGCGTGTGTAAACACTGCGAGCGCAGTCGCGAAGACGATCGCGGCAACATGAAAGCGCATCGATAGGCGAAGCGCTGGCTCTTTCTTCAATCGAACGCGAACATTCAGACTGGAGCCGACAAAGAAGAGGCTTGTTGCGATCCAGAGTTCGAGAGGATGAAGCATGTCCGTCGTCGGTACGCATGCGATCGCTTTGAAGGGTGCGGCGAGACTCAGCGTAAGAAAGCCGATCACCGCAAGATCCGCCATGTCGCCTCGACGGGAGCGGAGCCAGAGGTATGCGCTAACGAAAATGGATGCTGGTAGCAGCAGGTAAAGAAGCTCAGGATGATGACCGAAGAGCCAGGTTCCGCTCGCGAGCGTGACGAGTGCACTGCATGCGAGCCGGGAGATATTTCGCCGGCGGAACGAGGGAGACTTTCTGAGGCTGAACAGAAGCAGCTTGACGGGCTCTTGAGCTAAGAAGGCTGCGGCGAGAAAGAGGAAGGAGAGCGCTGCGTGAAGAATGTCTGGCCTTCTTGCCGAAAGCAATCCACCGATCCAGCAACTCGCGAGCACGATGTATGCACCATGCTCGCGAGGAAAAGGATAAGTGGTCTTCGAGTTAATGTTGTTGATATTCGATCCTCCCTAGGTGAGAAGTTGCTTAGGGCTTGCAACTTCTCCGCAAAGCGCTAGTCGTGATTGCGCATTGCCGGAGCAATCCACCCGGCTCGTGACGTACGATCATCCGTCTCTCCGGCGCCAGCCTCCGGCTTGAGAGAATGCCCTGTTGCCAGACCGATGATAAATAGTATGAGCGCAACGGCTCCAACGGCGAAGAGCGTATCACCTGGAATGCGGAGCCATCGAAGTGTTTGCATGCCGGAAGATTGCAAAAATTCTGCACTTCGGGCGTACCAATATCCGTATTTCACGGAAGCCCATGTCTGACGAAGTCCGACAGGCAATAGGCTGAAGGTGACCATTGCAAAGAGACCGAGGTTAATGCTCCAGAATGCGAAGCGGATCATCCCTTCCTTCCATGCGAGACCAGGGCGCAACGCACGAAGGCAGAAGAGCATCAGCCCGATCCCGAGCATCCCGTAAACTCCAAAGAGTGCGGCATGTGCGTGAACAGGTGTGGTATTCAACCCTTGCATGTAATAGAGAGCGATCGGCGGATTGATCATGAATCCGAAAAGTCCGGCACCAAGCATGTTCCAGAAGGCGACCGAGACGAAGAAGTAGATCGGCCACTTATAATTCTGTACCCATGGCTTCGCCCTCGAGAGCCTGATGTTCTGCCAGGCTTCGTAGCCTACGAACATGAGCGGCACAACTTCGAACGCGCTGAAGACAGAGCCGAGCGCAAGAACGAATGTCGGCGTTCCGGAGAAGTAGAGATGATGCAGCGTCCCAATGATCCCTCCTGAGAGAAAGATCGTCGAGGAGAGTACGGTCGCTTGTCCCGCAGTCTTGATGCTCAAGAGCTTCAAGCGGGCAAAGAGGAACGCGATCACTACTGTCGCAAACACTTCGAAAAATCCTTCGACCCAAAGATGAACGACCCACCAACGCCAGTATTCGGCGATTGCAAGATTGGTGTGTTTGCCGTAGGCCAGAGCGGCCGCGTAAAAGCCTGCGATCGCAATGGTCGAGATCGAAAACAGCGTTAAGATCGGCCGCTGCTCATCTTTGCGTTTGAGCGCCGGCCAAATAGCACGGGTCACAAGGAACAGCCAGAGAAGCAATCCAACAAAGAGCGCGACCTGGAAAGCACGACCAAGATCGATGTACTCGTAACCGCTGTGCCCAAAGAGGAACCACAGACTGTCCGGCATCTTGTGCATAATGCTAAGCCATTCACCGGCCATCGAACCAAGCACAACGACAAGAAGCGCACCAAAGAGAATATTTACTCCGAGTCGCTGACCTCTTGGTTCATGGCCAACGGCTGGTCCGATATAGAGCCCAGCAGCCAGCCATGCCGTTGCGATCCAGAAGATACCCAGCTGAGTATGCCAGGTACGACTAATTACATAGGGGAGAAAATCCGAAAGCGGAATCCCGTAAAAGCCGTTGCCTTCTATTCCGTAATGTCCCGTGATCACACCCATCACAATCTGCAGCAAGATGAGCCCAGAGACCGTCCAGAAGTATTTCACGATCGCACGTTGTGAGGGCGTTGCGTTGGAGCCAAGCAACGGATCAGTAGATGGTACATCACCCGTAGGGATTTCATGATTCTGTGTTGCGTACCACCACGCCATGCCGCCAATACCTGCGAGGAGCATAATGATGCTTACACCACTCCAAACGACGGAATCACTCGTTGGCTCATTAGCCACAAGCGCTTCATGCGGCCAATTGCTGGTGTAGCTTACGTCGTCGTTCGGTCTGTTCGTGGAGGCCGCCCATGAACTCCAAAAGAAGAATGCGGCAAGCTGATGGAGCTTTGCCGGATCGCTCAACGAATTCTGTGGCATGGCGTAGGCATCCCGCCCATTCGTGAAGAGCTCCGCGTAGTACTTCGCGTTTGCATCAAAGGCTTTCGCTCGGATCGGATCGAGAGTGATCGTTTTCGTGCTCTCTGCGAATGTGTTTGTTCGCATGAGCTTTTTCAAGCCGTCGACGAGAGATGCTTTGTCGCCCGATAGCAGCGAATCGAACGGTTTGTTATGCTGCTGAATGCTCCACGCATCAAGAATGAAGATGGCTTCGCGGTGAAGCCAGTCTGCGGACCAATCAGGCGCAGTATAACTGCCGTGACCCCAGAGCGAACCCAACTCCATTCCTCCGATTGACTGCCAGACATTCTGCCCGGATTCAATATCTTCTCTCGTGAGAAGTGTCTGGCCATCGGTCGTAACTACACGATCCGGAATGGGAGGTGCTTGTTGGTAAATGCGAGTGCCGACCCAGATTAAAACAATGAACGAGCAGACGATCACCGCTCCAAATGTCAGCCAAAGCTTCTTCATAGTGCAATCAGTGTAGAAATAAGTTATACCCTCATGGAACGCAGCTTCTGTTCAAGCTTCTCTGCTCGGGGGAAAAGAAGGTTGTTCTCCAGATGCACATGACGATGAAGATCACGTTCATACGCAGCGAGCTCCTCCAGCGTTACCCTGTAAGTTGTGCAGGCGTCTTCAGGAGGTGTGTAATTGTTGGTGATCGTATGAATCTCCTCTAGCGCGGCACCGGCGGCTTCATGCTCCTGGCGCATCATGCTGATCGGATTCTCCACCGAACCGAACGGAGCACGGGGCGATGCTGCATTAGCAGCTTCTGCTCGAGCCAGTTGCGAAATGTATGGGAAGAGCATTTGCTCTTCTTTGACCATGTGCTGAGCCATGTCTTCGGAGACCTCAAGGAAAAGATCTCGCACGCGCACCATTTCGGGATGATGTTCGCCGTGAACGGCTGCGACCTTGATCACATGAGCCTTCATCGCTGGTGTTGTTCCACGGATGTAGCTATGATGGTTCTGGACGATATAATCGGCAAGGAAGTCAAGGCTCCAGAACTGGAGATGTGTATCGCTGTAAGAGGCTTCCGACTGAAGCGCAGCGATCTCGCCGAGAAGTTTGTCCTGATCCACGCCCTTCTCGTTGCAAGCTTCTGTTATCGAGCGGTTGCCACGGCAGCAGAAGTCAAGTCCATTTTTTTCGAAGATCGCGGCTGTACGGTAATCGTCAACAACTATTTCGCTGATGGTTTTGGGTTCAAGGTCGATTAGCATTTGGATGAGTTCTATTAAGTAATTGTGTATTGACGGATCGAGTAACGGTAGCGAAGCTAATGCCAAAGAATTTTTCCTTCTTCGATCTCCAGCTTTCCTTGCTCTTCCATGGTTTTGATCGTTCGAATGACCGTCTCGACTCGGAGTCCAGCCATATCGGCAAGCTGTTGGCGTGTGAAAGGGACGTTGTAGGTCTCCCCTTTCTTTTTGCCTTCCGACTTGCGGAAATAGTTGATGAGTGTCGTGAGTCGATGATCGGCTTCTTCAACTGCGACTTCGCTCAGCATGATCGACTTGTAAACAAGCCGGTCACTGAGTACCTCGGTCAGTCGGAGATGTGCATCGAAATTTTCGCGAAGCAGTTTGAGGAAATCCTCTCGGCCGATCTTCCAGATCGTGCTCTTGGAAACTGCAACTGCGCTCGCCGGGTAGGGCTTGTGATTGAAGAATGGAGGCTCACCAAAGCTTTGGCCATCGGTAAAGTACCCTTGGACAAATTCCCTGCCTTGATCACTGTAATGCGCCATTTTCACCTTCCCTTTGTCAACGATGAAGAAGCTTGTCGCTTCTTCTGATTGCCGAAAAAGGATTGCGCCTTTCTCAAGCTTCACGCACGTTGCGTTGTATTTCTTCAGCAGCTCCTTCGGTACCAATTCGACACGTATCATTCGAACACTTGCAAAATTACTGGAAGCAGGACAGGGGTTTTTATGACCTAAATCATGTCTTGCATTAAAACAACGGATTTCATTGCTAAATGTAGGCAGCAGCGGAGACTAAGCAAATAAGAAAAAATGGCTGTTACCGCTGATTCATTCACTCTACGAGCAGCCCGAAGCTTACTTGGGAGGATGCTCACGATACCATGCTAGAGTATTCTTGATCGCCCGCCGTGTGGGTGTAGCGTGGATGCCGAACGCGTGTTCGAACTTGCTGCTATCAACGATGAATGGTTTCTCGAACTCGTACATCATTTCCACCATTTCCCGCGCTCCTGGAATGAAAATCCCGGCGAAGCGCATCGTCAGCGTTCCCATTCCGCTCATCTTTGGAGGCGCTCCGATCTCCTCAAAGAAGAGAGTCATCAGTTCACGCTGTGTCAGGCTTTCGGCATTCGGGACATGCCATGCCTGGCCAAGCGCCTCGTCATGCTGACCCAGTACCACCAGCGCTTTGCCGAAATCGTCGATGTAAGTGAACGTGTGAGCTAGGTCGATGTTGCCAAGCAGCACCGCGTTCTTCCCCTTTAGCGCGGGGTAGATGGCGCGCGCACCAAGGCTGGATTCAAGAACACCTGGCCCAAAGTAGTCCGAGCCGCGCCCGATTGCAACCCGCAGCTTGCCACTCTTGTCTGCAGCGAGTAGTTTCTCGGCCATTTCCGCACGAACTTTCCCCTTGCGCGTTGTGGCATGATACGGCAAGTCTTCGCGGATCGGCCCGTCAACCTCGCCATACATGTACACGTTCTCGGCGACAATAAGCTTGGCACCGTTTGCTGCGACACCGGACGCAATCGAGTCCTGGAGCGGGATAAACTTTGTTACCCACTCCTGATAAGCAGGCTGTGCACACTGGTACACGACAGTCGCGCCTCCGGTGACAGTTCTCACCTTCTGTGGATCGAACGCATCGGAGGCAACAAATTCGACGCCGTTCGTTTGCGCTTCGGATTTGCCGCTTCGGTTGATCATGCGAACCCGTTTGCCCTGAACGACTAGCTCGCGCATCACTGCTCTGCCTAACGGGCCCGTGCCAAAGACGACGTGCAATTCGTCCGCAGAGGATACATTTGTCATAGTGCGTAAGCGCTCGAAAATGAGTTCGGAACGGTCACACCGTGCACAAAATCCTCAGGCATTGCTCCAGATCCCGGACCTCGAAACTGCGAGTGCGACCGGTGGTTACCGAGAGCGATTCTAGATTGATCGATGGCGGCGTGTATGGATTTAGAAGCTCTGTCGGTATCAATTCAGCCTATGCCATCCGAACCGCTTCAAAATTACTGGATGTGAAACAGCGGCATTTATCACATAAGTCTCCGATTTGCAGGATAATAGGTGCCTCCGAAAAATTGAAACGGAACCGGATAGAAGTTGCTCACGGAAGCTATGAACTTTCATGCTCAAGCTTGTTGATTGCAATGGCTTTCCATTCCCGTTTGTTCGTGCCATGCGTTAATTTTGCACGAATGTCTGCGAACCGGCTCTTTCTCTCATTTCTCTGTCTGACGCTGTGTGTGACGGGTATGGCATTGCCATGCATCTCGTTCGCGCAGACGCGGCAGATTGAGCGCGGAGAGGAAATGCGCGCACTTTCAAAGTTGCTGGGTGCTCGCGGTCATCCTTCGGTTGCTCTCGTTCTTTCCGGCGGCGGTGCGAAAGGCCTTGCGCACATCGGCGTCCTCGATGTTCTGGACAGCGCACATATCCCAATCGATCTCATCGTAGGTACAAGCATGGGCGCGGCGATCGGAGGCCTCTACGCGGCAGGCTATTCTCCAAAGGAGCTTGAGCGATTCGCCGAGCGCACCAACTGGTCGGACATCCTTGATTTCGACGACGATTCGCATCGAACCGAGCGCATGCTGAATCAGAAGGACAACGATAACGCCGTACTCTCACTTCGATTCAGCGGTTTTTTCAAGCCCGTCCTGCCAAAAGCGCTCTCAAGCGGCGAGCGACTTACCATGCTGCTGAATGCGATGGTGATCAACGCCCCGGGTGGTACGGCACAGGATTTTACTCGCGATCTGCGTGTACCTTTTATCGCACTGGCAACCGACATTGTTACAGGAAATCGAAGACTGATCACCCAGGGGGATCTTACGTCAGCAATGCGCGCGAGCATTACACTTCCACTTCGCTTTACTCCACTAAGTGCCGACACCGCCATTCTGGTTGACGGTGGACTTCTCTCAAACGTGCCGGTCGATGTAGCGAAAGATTCTGCTGGAGCCGATATCGCGATCGCCTCAAACACCACGGCGACCTTGCGCACCCGTGAAGATCTCTCCTCCCCATGGGATGTTGCCGATCAGGTGATTACGCTCATGATGCTTCGATTGAGTCGAGAGTCGCTCTCTCGCGCTGATGCAGTCATTACTCCAGGAATCTCAAGCGGAGCGGCCGATTTTCAGGACGTGGCCGGCATTATCGAATCGGGACGAGATGCTGCGCGAGCAATGTTGCCGAAGCTCTTGCGACTCGTCACTCCGCGATTAGGCGGTTCGGGATCTGCGCCGGAGCCAATGAATGAAGACGCCGCGATCGATGGAAATCCCGATGTCATTCTTGAAACGTATGGGCGATCGATCCCGGATACCGTAGAACGAGCTGTGCGCTCATTGATGAATGGCCCTGCCTCCGCGCGAACGTTTCATCGCGAAATGTCAGAGGTCGTCTCGGCGTTCCGATCACAGGGTTACACACTTGCGCGTGTTGATAGCATCACACGTGAGCGCTCCGCCACGACGACCATCTATATTGATGAAGGGCAGATTGGAGATGTGATCGTTGGAGGCAACGCGACATTCCATCCCGAAATCGTGCTTCGCGAATTTCCACTTTCTAAAGGAGATATCTTCCGAGCACAGGACGCAGAGCGTGGACTTCGCAATTTGACGAGTACCGGTTTTTTCGAGTTCACAAGTATCGAGGTATTACATAGCAAACCGGATTCGAGCAGGCAGCTTCCCGTCCTGAAGCTGACTGTCCAGGAGCGCGCCTCGAATATTCTGCGACTTGGCCTGTTTGCCGACAACGAGTATGGAGCGCAGTTCTCGAGTGAACTTGCCAACGAAAACATGTTTGGGACTGGAACAAGTATTTCGATCAAGGGCGGCGTTGGCTCGCTCACACGATATGGTGCGATCACGTTTCAAGCCCCGAGGCTTTTTCGTTCGACCACTTCGTTGCTCGCACAGCTCTATTCCGGTTACAAAGACATGACCGTCTATCATACCGTTGTGGATGTTGCCGGCGGTAGAATCAATTCGGAAATCACGGATGTGGTTCGGGAGTCGCGCGATATCGGTGAACGGTTGAAGATCGGTGGCGATGTGGGACGTGTTGCCGAACTCTCGTTTGAGATCCGCCATGAGAAGCAAAGCTATTTTTCCGTTCGCACTGCTGATCCTCTGATAACGACAGACTTCGTAACTGCCATGCGCGGTGAACTCGACATCGATTCACGCAACGACCGATCATTCCCGCAAATGGGGACCTATGCGGTTGCCTACTATGAGATCGGTGCAAAGTTTCTTGCAGGTGGCGTATCGTACACAAAAATTTACGCCGGCCTCGAACAGGCAATCCCCCTTTCGAGTCTGCACACGCTTATCCCGAGAGTATCGGCGGGTTTTGGGGATCTCACGTTGCCGCGCATGGAGCAATTCTCTCTCGGCGGCATCGAATCGTTTTATGGCTTAAATGAAGGTGAGGCTCGGGGACGTCAGATGATCGCCAGCAGCATTACCTACCAGATCGCGATACCGCATGCGCTGCTCTTTCCAACGTTCGTAAGCATGCGATACGATCTTGGTGCGACCTGGCTGGTACCAGAAACAATCAAGTTTGAAGCCCTCGTGCACGGGATTGGGATGGGGATCGGTCTCAAAACTCCGCTTGGTTTGGCGCGATTTGCCGTCGGTGAGAACTTTCGATTCACGCAGAGTTCTGAGAAGCCACTCGATCTGAACAAACCTCGGTTCTATTTTTCGATCGGTGCAAATTTGTAGGGCATGAATATTCTGGTCACGGGTGGATCGAAGGGAATTGGTTATGCGATCGCTGAATGTTTTCTGCGTCGGTACCCTGATTCTAACATCGCGATCTGTGCTCGGAACAAGAAGGAGATCGATAGAGCGGTAGAATCGCTGAAGAAGATCTCTTCGATCTCGAAGGTGGTGGGTGGTATTTGCGATGTGGCGTTTGAGTCTTCGGTTGATGCTTTTGTTTCCTCTGTTGAGTCGGAATTTGGTTACGTCGATGTGCTGGTCAACAATTCGGGATTTGGGATATTCAAACCTGTCGAAGAATTGAGTGAACAGGAGTTCGATTCCGTCATCGCGACGAATCTTCGAGGAGTCTTTCTGACGACGAAACGTGTCTTGCCTGTGATGCGTAAACGTCGTGAAGGATCAATCGTGACGATTGCCTCGCTTGCTGGAAAGAATGGGTTCGTCGGCGGTGCAGCTTATTGCGCGTCCAAGTTTGGCGTTCGCGGTTTGATGCAATCGCTCTTTCTCGAAGTGCGCGAGGAGAATGTACGAGTCATTACTCTTTTCCCGGGAAGTGTCGAAACGGCATTCTTCGTAACCGCTGATGCAAGTCGGATCAAGTCGAAGTCCGCTCTTCAATCTGAAGATGTCGCTGAAGCAGTTGTCGCTGCTGTCGGTTTGTCTGCACGTGCGGACATCTCAGAACTTGACATTCGCCCAACGAATCCGAAAGGCTAAGATCGTTACTTGAGGCTGGGCCAAAAAAGACCCCGGTCTCTCTTGGGGAGCGAGTCGGGGTCTGGTCCGTCAATATGTGGGAGAGAAAAATCTACAATCGTCGAGATCTTGCACAGAGGGCAAGAGTCACAGTGCAAGAATACGGGATTGCAAATTGTTTAACTATCGGTCAAGTGATGTAATTTTTATAGGAGAATTGCGAATTTCTCGTAGGACAATCTCCTACATCACTGCCCTTTCTGTCCAATTTCGATCAAACTGTGCTGTAAGGCATACTGCGTTATTTCCGCGTTATTCTTCATTTGCATCTTTTCGAGGATTCTGGTCCGGTTCGTCGAAATGGTCTTCACAGAGAGAGAAAGCTCCTCAGCGATCTCCGTTACGGTCTTGCCGAGGGCAATCATCCTGAAGACTTGAAACTCGCGGTTCGAGAGGAGCTCATGCGGGCTAGCACCTTTGTCGGACACAAGATGCAGCGCCAGGCGTTCGGCGAGATTGCTGCTAATGTATTTTCCACCGCTCGAAGCTTTGCGAATCGCGGCGATCAATTGGTCCGGGGCGCTTTCCTTTGTGAGATACCCTGCCGCGCCTGCCTTGAGTGTGCGAACCGCATACTGGTCCTCGGCGTGAAGACTCAGGATAAGAACTGGTACCTCAGGATGATCGCGTCTGACCTCAATAAGCACATCAAGCCCGCTTCTGCCGGGCATGGAAATGTCGAGAAGGAGCAGATCAGGCTTGAGTGATCGCACTTTCGGAACGACCTCTGCAGCGTTCGTTGCTTCTCCGACCACCTTGATATCCATGGTCTGCGCAACGATCTGTTTCAGGCCTTCGCGAACGATCGCGTGATCGTCTGCTATGAGCACTCGGATCATATTAACCTTGATTTATCTGGAAGCAATCAAGAATCCCCTTACAACTCAACTCAGGGTCACTTCGATACCGCATCGAAGCATGTGCGTTTGATTGCCATGGAAAAGCCGACTGGCTGAACGGCTCGGTTCCACAACTCGTGATGCGCCAGCATGCCTATTGAAGAGCTACAGTGAGAGCATGCCAGTATCAACTGATAAGAGGATTCTTAGCAAAGAGTGCCCGCCTTCAGGGGAGAGATCCTTGTAGTCCCTCAAGGAATGTTATCTTCCTTGGGTGAAAGATTTCGTTAAATTCTCGCTCGCGCGCCGGATCGTGAACAATATTCTCTTCTTTGAGCATCGTGAGTTGGTCTCGCGTGAACGGGAATACCGCGAACCGATCCAGCAACGAAGCCATGAATTCGACCAGCCCAAACGGGATATGAACGACTGGCTTGTTCTTGCCCTCTGCACGCGAGATCAACCGCATGATCTCTTCGTATGCAATTTTCTCCGGACCGCCCAGATCATACGACTGATGAATGGTCTCTTTTTGATTGAGTGCCTTCGCAACGGCATCAGCAACGACTTCGAGTGCTATTGGCTGCATGCGATAATTTCCGTCACCGAAGATAGGTAGCAATGGAGCAGTGCGTGTAACCTTCGCGATTTCGTTAACGAAACTTATTTTCTTCGTTGGTGTGGTGCCAAAGACAATCGAAGGTCGAAGGATCGTCCAATCGAGTGCGCTCGCGCGCACGAGTTCTTCGGCTTGCCATTTCGTTTTGAAGTACTCCGTGACAGCGTTTGCTCTCGTGCCGAGGGCGGACATTTGTACCCAGCGTGAGATGCCAGAGCGTGTTGCCGATGCCAACAGTGTTCGAACACCTTCTACATGTACCTTTTGAAATGTGCGTCCTTGTTTCGGGAATTGACGCAAGAGACCTGGCAAATAGACAAGTGTATCAGAGCCAGCAAAGGCGCCTTCAACCGAGCGAATGGCAGCATCATCGGATACATCTGCGATCACTTGTGTAATCTCAGGATGGTTGGCACGAAGATCCTCGCCCGATCGTGGAGAATGGACGATCGCAATTAATTCATGTCCTGCCGAACGAAGATTGTTAACGATCCCGTCTCCGACAAATCCGGTTGCTCCAGCGACTACGATCTTCATGTTTGGGTATTGGAAATATTTTGGGCGTAGGTATAGGGTCTGGAGTGTTGGAAGAGTTCATGTTGCCTCGCCTGTGCGACGAGTTGTCAAAGAAGTTGGTTAAGAAACCATGATTCAACTTCAGGCGCGAAAGTCACTTGGGCAACATTTCCTGGCAGATGCGGCAATACTAAAGCGCATTACCGGCGCTGTCGAGATCACAACTGGAGATAATGTCGTGGAGATCGGGGCAGGCACGGGACTGCTAACTGCAGAACTTCTTAAATCGCCGCTCGAGCGACTCATCTCCTTCGAAGTCGATGACCGTGTAGTACCAGAACTTCGAGCACATTTTGCGAGCGAGGGCGATCGATTCAAAGTTGAGCACCAGGATATACTCGCCATTGATCTTCGGACGATCGGTACTCCGGAGAGGCTTCTTCGCGTTGTCGGGAATATTCCCTATTACATCACATCCCCTATCCTGTTCAAACTGATCGAGGAACGTTCGGCTATCAAAGATGCCGTGCTACTCGTTCAATTGGAAGTCGCTGAGCGACTCACGGCCTCACCGAGAACGAAAGCGTACGGAATCCCAACGGTGATCGCAAATTTCTTCGGCGAAGTTGAATTCCTCTTTAAGGTCAAAGCCGGTGCCTTCAAGCCACCTCCTAAAGTCGACTCCGCGGTAATTCGAATCAATTTTCAGCGGCCATACTTCGCGCGAACTGGCGAAACTCCACCTGCAGGCTTCCCAGAGCACGGATTTCAAAAGTTTATTCGCGGCATATTCCGCATGCGGAGAAAGACGATTCGCAATAACCTGAAAGGGCTTGTGCCCGAGGAGCGTATCGCGCAGCTTCCTGTTGGATTATTGGGACAGCGTGCTGAAGAACTAGGAATCGGCGAGCTGATTGATCTCTTTACTCAGGCGTCGTCTGTATGGAGCTAACTTGCGCTCCGAAGTTTACGGCCGATCTTTCTCCGTGACGGGATAGCAACTTACTTCCTTATTGTTAGGAACGGCTCGCTTTTTCTTAACTACGTGGCACAACTGATCCGAAATATTGCAGAACCCACTCCGACAACGGCCCGGCCTCAAAGCAAGGCCGGCACGGAGGCGTTTGCGCCAGTACTTCGGATGTTCGCTTCGGTCGATCTGCTCGTGGTGGCCTTTGCCATGCTAATGATGACGATCGCGATCCTGGGCTCCTATCGGATCGATGAATGGGGATGGGTTGTGGCTGCGAGTCTCGTTGCAATCGCGGCAGTCTGGGCGATGAACGTTCTGCGACTTCGTAACAAGTCGAGATGGGTTGAACTGCTCCACTTGTTTTATCTGGCGCCAGTCATCCCAATTTTCTTCAAGTTATCGGAGAAGATGTCGTTCGTCTTGCACGGTCGTGATTATGATGACAGCCTGATCCTCGTCGACCGCCTGCTCTTCCACACCGATCCGACGGTCTGGTTGTTCACGCACATTCCGCCCGCTCCCTGGCTGGTCGAGTATCTCCAGGTCTGTTACGCGCTGTTTTATTTCTTGCCTGTTATACTTGCGGTCGAGCTTTACCGTCGCCATCAACACGAATTGGCAGAGCAGCGCTTTGGGCGAGAGCCAAAAGATCAACTGACGGAGTTGAGGTTTGTTGTCGTCTATGGATTCTTCCTTTCCTATCTCGGCTACATTCTTTATCCTGCTGTCGGGCCCCGTTTCACGCTGCACGATTTTGTGAATTTGTCCAAAGAACTTCCCGGAGGGTATTTTACCGATGTCATGCGACATTTCCTCAATGCGGGTGAGAATATCGATATTCAGGCCCCGCTGAATGTCATCCGCCAGCACGTAACTCGAGACGCATTCCCCAGCGGCCACACCGACATTACATTCATTACGATCCTGCTGGCTTTCAAGTATAAGGCAAAGCTAAAGTGGGTCATTCTCCTGATCGGCGCAAGCTTGATCTTCTCGACCGTCTATCTCCGATACCACTATGTGATCGACCTTATTGGCGGGATGCTCTTCGCCGTTCTGACGCTTTACTCCTGGCAATGGATGGACCGAATGCTCCGTACTGCCCGGGCTCGGCTGCTTAACGAAACCTGACCACCGTCAGGTTGAGGGATCTTGGGTTGTTACTTTGGCAACTCTGAAGCGTTATACAGGTGGATATCATCTGCTTTGTGTGGGTTGAGCTGCATGAATAATCTGTCATCCAGCGCACAAACTTGCAAGAAAAGGGACGATTACGTGTCACTTAGGGTGGGAGACACCTTGATGGTAGCGTTCTCCTCGAATAATAGGCGTCGAAACAATTGTTCATTATTTTCGTGTAAAGACCGAGAACAGTTGCAGAACATCTTGGGGAGTTGGAGGGAGTTAGCAGGTTTTGGCAGGATTTTACCGCGGAATGGCATAAGAACCAAGTTTCTTTTTGGACTCGAGCAAAAAATTTCGTATTTTTGCCGGTCTGGAATCGAGAGGTGACCGCTGGTTGGTACAGTCAAAGATAACAACCCTCAAATCCAGAAAGAATCCCAGCTTTTTGCATCCTGGCGAGCGTAGAGGCAGAAACAAGCGTTAAAGTCCAAAACTATGCAGGCTAGCGCGAGCGGTATGGCATGTGGATGGCAATGAAAACTAAAGCTAGGGTAACAAAGTGTAATAGGGCAAGGGTTAAAAGTTACGTATAAGAAGGGGCAAGAAGAGTGAGCTACGGATTGACGCTGAATCAGCTGGACGAGAAGGGAGTACGGGACCGCCATCGGGATTTTGAACGAGAGGCGATGCCGCACATCAATGCATTATACAATTTCGCGCTGCGAATGACCGGCGATCCGGACGACGCGAATGACCTCCTGCAGGAGACCTACATGAAGGCCTACCGGTTCTGGGACAAATTTGAGCCCGGCACCAACTGCAAGGCATGGCTTTTCCGGATCATGAAGAATTCCTATATCAACATTTATCGCAAAGAGAGCAAAGAGCCTGATAAAGTTGACTACGAGGACATCCAGAACTTCTATAATACCATCCGTTCGGAATACACAGATCCGAACGACATGGAAGCGCGTCTCTACCGTAATTTGCTCGATGACGATCTAACCCGCGCGGTTGAATCGCTGCCGGAAGATTTTCGGACTGTCGTGATCCTTTGCGACATCGAGGGATTTACGTATGAAGAGATCGCGGAATTTGTAGATTGCCCGATCGGTACTGTTCGTTCGCGTTTGCACCGGGGCAGAAAGCTTCTTCGCAACAAGCTGATCGAATATGCTCGCGTCCGTGGCTACAACGTTGAGGAAGAGCGCCATCGCAAGACGGGCGCCCACGGCGAAGAAGTCATCGGCGATGAGGCCGAAGTTGACGAAGCGCTAAAGGAGAATCACGTGGTTTCCTGATCGCACTTAGGTCGAGGTTTCAAGCACCGTTTATCTTTGGATAAGCGGTGTTTTTTTGTGCGCGCACTAGAGCAACGTGCTACTTCACTCCATACTGCAACAACGAATAGAGCAGTTCATCGACCACTTCATATCTGTTGTGAATCACCTTTTTATCGAGCCTCCCGTCGTGCCATACTTCCGGATCATGCATCGCCTCCCCCACCACAGATTGCTTTAGAAACCACGCCACATTATTCAAGTCATCTTCCGTTTCAAGTTGCTGATCCATTGAGAGACAGGCGTGTACAACGCTATCCTTGAAGTCTGGATACAACATGACATAGTCGTACGCGGCGGCTTCATACAATCCGGCATTCCGGAGGTCTAGTGCTCGATTGAAAGTATAAGGGTACGAGACACCATGAATTGTGTCAACTCGGGCAACGTCATAGTGCACTCTTTTTTCGATCACCTTACTCGAGCAACCGCAGGCGATCACCAACACGAGAAGACTTAATAGCCGGCACTGCCCTGTTAACGTTTGCAACAGAGTTCGAGAAGCAGTTAAGGACATTTAGTGGAAAAGAAAGTCCGTGCGGGTCATCTTGCTGCGATCGCCGACGGCGACCCAGTAGATGTCATGAAGATACTTGCGCATGGCCGTCTTTACATCACCCAGTGAGACGGCATTCACGTCCTTGATCACCGTGAGCGCGCGATGCCAGTCGCCCGTCTCGAGCAGCGTCGTATACAACTGCACGGCAACCGCAATGTTCGATTGCTGCGACATATAGTACTCCGTGATGAACTCCGCGCGTCTGTCTTTAAGCTCTTTTGAAGTAATGCCATCTTCACGAATCTTTGCAAATTCACGATTCATCACATGCATCGTCGAGTCCGGCATTGTCGTAGACACACTGAGTTGTCCGAAATATTTACCATTGTTGCCGGTTACATAGGAATGCGGTGAATAACTCAAATTACGTTTCGTACGAACTTCTTCATACAGCCTGTCGTCCAGCACGAATCCTCCCATGACGAGCGGCCAGAAGATCGGATCGCGCCGGGGCGGTGCGAGAAATCTGCCATAAATGTAAGCCGTCGGAACAACGCGATTGTCAACGACCAAATCTGTTGTCGCCAGTCCCGCAACCGTCGCGTAGGGCTCGCGGACATAATTTCCTTTTGGGATCGAAGCAAACGAGCTGTGGATCATCCTCGTGATCTCATCGCGGCTCACATCTCCGACAACAACGACAGTCATCCGCGAGCGCTCGAGTTCTTTATCGTGATACGCCTTGAGCTGATCGATTGTCACGCTGTTCACATCCTTGATCTGCGCAGGTCTCCATATTGCCAAACTCTGCGTCCAAATGCTATCGATGACGAATCTTGTTGATCCTTCGGGGTCGGCATGCCGTCCTGCAATATCGGAAACCGCCTGTTCCCGCAGGCGCGCGAATTCCTCCTGGTCATACAGAGGATGCTGCAAAACACTGGCGAATATCTTCCAGGATTCAGCAAGCTTTGGTTTGACACACGAAAGAAGATACTTGGTGTCAAATCGTCCAGTTCTGGCATCGATCGTTGTCACGAGCCGCGAAAGTGCTTCCCGATACTGACTCTTGCTCATGAAGTCGCTGCCACTCGAGGTGGTGACAGCCGCCATCATCGCCGGCAACGCCGGATTATCGGTCTCCATTCGACCAAACCCGCCTTCGATGCCCACGACCACAGCGACGATCTGATTCGCCTTTGTAGGCTCAAGCAACACATGAATGCCATCGACAACAAAATCATCAACCTGTGCAACTGCCTGAGAAGCAGTAGTGATGATGCAGGCGAGCGCTGCTGTCGCAACAAGAACAATGCTCAAGAATGCGTGCGAATGTTTCATCTTGTTCACCAACTCCCCAAAAAAGCTTTTTGTGTTCTGGATATCGGAGGCCATGGCATTCATGTAAACCGGAGTTTCAAATTCTTTTTGTGCTGAGTGAATTGGCTTTTTTAACACAACCAATCAAGAGAAAAGTGCACGCAACAATAAGCGCTCGTTCGAATCGATGGTCAAGTCCTGAGAACTTCGATCTGTGTGACTGACCACAGATCAAGTGGAATGTTTACCTTGCGAGGCAACTTATTACGATAGGAAGTTTAGTCCCTTATCCCCCAATGGAAACAACACTTTCGACAATCGCTGCGATTCAGGCTACACCTTGTTTCATGGATTTGAAGGCGAGCGTGCAAAAAGCCTGCGACCTCATTGCAGATGCAGCGCGAAAGAACGCGAAACTAGTCCTCTTTCCCGAAGCATTTCTGCCGGGCTATCCTGATTGGGTTTGGGTTGTTCCGGCTGGTAAAGGCGCGATGATGAAGGAATTGCACCGCGAGATGCTCGAACAATCCATCACCATTGGCGATGAGCATACCCAGAAGCTGAAAAAAGCGGCAAAGCAAGCGAAATGCACCGTAGCCATTGGCATCAATGAGAGAAATGGCGCTGCCAATGGAGGCAGTCTATTTAATACGCTTCTCTATATCAGCCATGAAGGAGAGATCCTCGGCAAACATCGTAAGCTTGTTCCAACTGCCGGTGAGCGCCTGATCTGGGCATCGGGAGATGGCAGTACCCTAGAGGCCTTCGATACTCCGATCGGAAGAATAGGCGGACTGATCTGTTGGGAAAATTACATGCCGCTCGCTCGATACGCGATGTACGCCGCGGGCGTTGAGATCTATCTCGCACCTACCTGGGACTATGGCGATCCGTGGACCGCAACCATGCAGCACATTGCGCGCGAAGGCAGAGTATACGTTATTGGCTGCGCGACCGTTCAAAAGGTCTCCGACATTCCAGACAGATATGAATTCAAGTCCTTGTATCCTCCAACAAAAGACTGGGTAAACCCCGGTATGAGTGTGGTCGTCGGACCCAACGGTAAGAACATCACAGGACCTGTAGAAAAACAAGAAGACATTTTATTCGCTTCGTTCGACAGGGGTTTACTTAATGCATCAAAATGGGATCTCGATGTCTGCGGACATTATGCACGTCCGGACATCTTCGACCTCCGGATCGATCGAGCCGAGCGACCGATCACGCGGTCCTAAGATTCTCTTGTTCCTGCCATAAGCTGGGTCTCTGCGATCAAATCCAACTCCTTGCTCGCAATCGCCTCCTTGATGCTCTGAAGACATCGATCGCTGCATGAATATCCGTGAAGCGCACGACATCCGCTATAGACAACAGGAGATAGACTCTTTGTCTATGACGACGCTCCTTAAGAAGAGCCTTTTGCAAGGCATCGATGTCGTTCTTCATACGTCAGCAGACAACTCATCTAATCTTTTCATTCAACGGCTGAAAAGGAGCGCTGAAGGTTGGCCGATTACAGCTCTCATCCGCAGAGCCTGAGTAGTAAATTGAGTACTTATACTGCCTCGAAGAAGAGCCTAAGGCGGTAACCGACATAGCTGAAGTTTGTTGTGATATCACAGATGGTCTGATTGAGTCTTTTGTTATTAATTAAGTTTAAATTGTGATTACAAACTCCTTCGCGCGACTTCGAAGACAAAGACTCAGTGACACATGATTGAGGCCCCGTCTGATGTGAGTACTAAATGAGTAGTCGTTTTCGGCACTCTTGAAATTATGATTAGCGTTTGATTGCTTAGGATTTTTAGCAGTTGACAGTCGACTTCGACACTCGCGTTCTATCAAATCAGAACGAACATGCGACACTTCTCAAGTAACCTAATCTGCATTCCTTCCTTTGTTCTCGGTATCTTCTTCGGCGCTCTGAATGCCAATGCTCAACAACTTGACCGCGAACCAAGCGCGAAGATCAGTGCATTGGACGCGTTTGCACAGCGGCCTCTCTCCTTCCTTGAAAACAAAGGACAGTGGGATAAGCATGCGAAATACCTGCTCCAGTCCGATAATGTCAATCTGTGGATCACCGACTCCGGTATCGTATATGATATCTATGACGTCAGACATTCAGTACCGATCGAGCGGCGCTTGCATTGTTCCTCCATGCAGTTCAAAGATCTCAACGATACGATTACGCGGACAGGCCACATCGTTCGAATGTCATTCCAGAATACAACACACTCGAACATTGAGGCATCAAACCCTCAGCCCGGTACGACAAACTGGTTCATCGGCAATGATTCGACCAAGTGGGCTACAGGAGCTCGCACGTTTGGAGATGTGAAGATCACCAATCTTTATGAAGGCATTGATCTCGTCTTCTATCTTGATCATGGTACGCCGAGATACGATCTCGTCCTCAAGCCTGGAGCTGATCCGAAGCAGATCGCAATGAAATTCCAAGGGCAGGACGCATTGATGTCAGATGGCTCAGATGGACTTCGGATCAAGACTTCCATGGGCGATATCGAAGAATGCGGACTCTTCGCATATCAGATCATTGATGGCCAGAGACTGCAAGTTCCGTGTGGATTCGACATTGCTTCCAACGGCAGCACAGCCTTCAACATCGGCGCTTATGATGGCACTCGACCACTCGTCATCGATCCACTTCTCTATTCGACGTGTCTTGGAGGCAATAAAGACGAAGTCGTTCAAGGGATGGGCCTAGCGGTTGATGCTTCCGGGAATGCTTACGCAACCGGAGGCACATATTCGAGCGGTGTGTATCCAACTGGTTATCCAATTACAACCGGCGCCTATCAGACATCAAACAATGGAGCAAGCGACATCTTCGTAACGAAGTTAAACCCCTCGGGGAGTGCTCTAGTGTACTCTACCTATATCGGAGGAAGTGCCAACGATTGGTCCATGGGCATCACAGTTGATGGGCAAGGAAATGCTGTTGTCGTTGGCTTTACGAGTTCGCATGATAGTTTCCCGACTACAGCAGGCTCTTATTCGCCAACCTATCGCGCTTCCACTATAGTAACGAAGCTGAATGCCACGGGCACGGGGCTTATCTTCTCGACCTTTGTCGGAGCCGATGAAGCGAACGCGATCGCGATCGATAGCGCCGGTAATGTATACATCGCTGGCAGATCGACGACGGACCTGGTTACCACGCTGGGAGCTTTCCAGACAACGCCCAACAGCCGCTGGGACGCGTTTGTCTCGAAGTTGAGCGCGTCTGGTTCCTCGCTCCTTTATTCGACCTTCCTCGGAGGGTCGGGCGATGATGCCGCCATGGGAATTGCTGTCAATACCGCGGGTGAAGCGTTCGTAACTGGCCGGACACAATCCTTCGGGACGTATCCTTCTGGTTTTCCAACAACACCCGGTGCATTTCAGACAACACCTTTGAATTCCACCATCGATACATTTGGTGGAAGCGCATTCGTGGCAAAACTCAATGCCAGCGGCAGTTCGCTTCTCTATTCAACTTATCTTTCTGGCACTCGTCCCTCTGAAGCTGCAGGCATCGTGATCGATCCTTCAGGGAATGCATATGTTGCTGGACAAGCAGGGCGAGGATTCACAACTACTCCCGGTGCTTACCAAATGTCAAGCAACAGCGATTTTACAATGTTTGCAAGCAAGCTGAATCCTACTGGGTCAGCACTTCTTTATTCGACCTATCTTGGTGGATCCTCAGCTTCGGAACGCTCGATATTCACAGGCGGCATTGGTGTCGATGCCTTCGGCAATACTTTCATTACCGGAACGACGCTTGGGAATGGCAGGCCAACTACTCCCGATGCATTTCAACAGAACAATAATGGCAGAGATGACGCAGTGCTGGTGAAATTGAATGCTGCAGGCAATAACATTCTCTATGCGACCTATCTTGGAGGAGGTGATCTCGATGAAGGCGAATGCATCGCTGTCGACCGCTTCGGAAACGCCTACATCGGTGGCTTCACGACTTCCATAGGCACACCTCCTATCGGTTTTCCGACGACGAAAGGCGCATTCCAAACGGTGAACCATGGCACAAAGGGTGATGCATTCGTCGCGAAGTTTTCGTTCTCGATCCCGACGCTCTCCGCACAGGCCGATTCTGTTTCAGCTCCTTATTGTGGCAATACCAATGTGCTCTGCACGCTTGCGAATGGAAGCGGCGGAGTTCTCACCGTCGATTCGGTCAGTGTGCAGCAACCGTTCTCGCCATCTCCGGGGCAATTCCCCGTTCAACTTCAGAAGGACAGCACTGGTCACATCACAATTCAGTTTCTTCCACTGACGGGCGGTGTTTACACGAGCCCAATGACCATCCACTATCGCACGCCCGACGGAGCATCCCACGATACGATTGTCATCCTTACAGCCCAGTCCTCGTCTGGTTCTGGAGATCTCGCATCGTGCAAGAGCATAGGCAGGAAAACAGTCACACCACTTTCGATCGTCGATCTACCTGTAAACCCAGTGCTCGCAACTGTTCGGTCACTCGACACAATGCAGATCGACGAGATCGACTTCTCGGTTTCCTTCGACAGCAATTTATTGAGCATGGATCCGAGACGATTTTCGAGCACAATTCTTCCGCCCAGCGGTCTGACGTTCGCTTCGGCTTCCATAGAGCCGGGCAGGCTCAATGTCAGTCTGCTGAACCCAGCACACACAAAGCTTGCGAACCAACTCAATCTCGGCGACCTTCTATTCACTGCGTACCGTGGCCCAGCAAGAAGCACAACTGTCCTACTCAGCAAACTCGCGATAGTTGCAAAGAGCAATACATACTCGTATTGCACCTCGGTCGAAGGCGACTTCATCGCCGAAGTTGTTGTTGAAGGATCTGGCGTCGCGGCCCAACCGTCTGGGACGTTTGTTCGAATCTATCCGAATCCTGCATCCAAGGAGGACATTACAATCGAGGTCACAAGCGCAAAATCGTGCAAAGTGGAGGCCTCGCTTCTCGACCTTCTTGGCAAGGAAGCAGGGCACGTGGCAGTTCGAACAGTCACTGCAGGGAGTCATCTCTTTCAGATACCGGCGTCGGGCCTTACTCCGGGCAGCTACTACGCTCGGATTGTAATAGATGGCATCGCACAAACGAGAAAAATAGTCATCCGCTAAGATTTGATATTGCGAAACACATTCAGAGCAGTTCTTTTGGTCCTCGGACTGCTCGTTGCGGAGCGGTCTGATGCGCAAGACTATCACTGGCATTGCACGTTTTCCAACGTGACATATGCTGTTGCATTCAATCCGCTATCGGGTGGTCGCGTCCTCTTTACTTCCACACTGCAATTGCAGAATATTTTCAGATCGGATGACGGCGGCGAGCATTGGTATCCATCCAAACCGCTAGACGTGCCTTTGCCCGTGGTCCATCAGATCTTCTGTCTTCCGAGCGACACGAGTATCGTCTTTGCGCTTACTACTGGAGCATTTCATTCCACGGCTGCACTCTATCGCTCGACCGATGGCGGACAGAACTGGACTGCAACACCGAATCTTGGTGGCATCGATGGCGAAGCTCTCACATACGAACCGCTCACAGATGCGCTCTACTACGGAGAGAACTTTGCAGGCGTCGTCTACAAATCGATGAATCATGGCGCGTCGTGGACGCTGATCGGTAAGCCGAATGCGAAGGTCACGCTCTGCACACTCGGAATATCTCCGGATGCGAGCAGAGTTCTTCTTGCAGGTTCAGAAGAAGGCGTGATCGATCTTTCGACCGACGAAGGGACAACTTGGAGCGTAGTCTATCAAGCCGACTCCGTCCAAAATCCGGAAGTACCGAAGATCGTTTTTTCGAGCCACGCTCCCAACGTCGCTTGTGCAGCAAGGTGGCATTCTGATCGCGAGTCATTGGTCATGACGCATGATAGAGGACTTACGTGGTCAACGATCGCATCACCCGATCCTCACGTCTGGGCACTTGAAATTGATCAGCGCCAGGCAGCTTGTCCGAACGGAAATCCAATGCATCTCTGGACAGGACTCTTTACGCAGAATGCTCCAGATACATCTGCAGGCGGGCTCGTCGTAGAAAGTACGGATGGAGGTTCATCATGGCACTCGACGAGCTTCCCACGAATTCCGATCCCGCCCAGCGTCTGGGTGCTGAAGCATGACACCGCAAGCGGCACATTAGCCGCAGCGACTGACTCTGGCGTCTTCATTGGTCATGAGCCGAAATCGGCTGTTGAGAGCTTGCTCTCAGCTCAATCCAAACTCATTCTTTATCCTAATCCAACAACCTCCACGACTACCATCGCCCTACCAAGTAATGCCGGCTCCTCGGTGCTGCGACTCAGCAACATCATCGGTAAAGTTCTCTTCGAGAAGAAGCTGAGAGATACGCGCTCGTACAATCTCGATTTGAGTGGACTACCCGAAGGCATCTACCTCGTTCGGCTCACTTCATTCAGTGGTCCTGGTTGGCAGGGGCACATTGTTCGGACGCCACGATAGAGAACTTGCGTCTGAAGCGAGTCGACTGACTCACCGCACCAGATTCCCAATACGATCCCACCTAATATGTGCATCCTGAATTTCGTCGGGATCATAGCCATCGCCGCGTCCAACGGACGGCGGATTGTAGCGCGACCAATAAACAACGAGGGCCTTGCCGACTACATTGTCGACCGGCATAAATCCCCAGGTCCGCGAATCTTCTGATTGCTCGCGGTTATCGCCCATCATCCATAAATAGTCGCGCTGCACGGTGTAGGTATCGGTCGGCTTGCCGTCGATTTCAACAACGCCGGATGGATCCACTTCAGCTTTGTGCTTTTCACGCTCGATAAAAACCTGCCACTGCGAAAAATTTTCTTTCGTGACGTGGATGACGTCTCCAGTTTTCGGAACACGTAGTGGACCATACCAATCAACGTTCCATGCGGCACCGCGCGGGAAGAGTCGAGGGTCGGACACATTCTTTTCCATAGGCGCATCGGCATAGACCATCCCTTCTGGATTCTTCGGTGGTTTGCCGTTCACATACACCTGCTGATTGATCACCTGAATGGTATCTCCCGGAAGCCCGACGCAGCGCTTGATGTAATTCACTTTTTTCTCGCGCGGCTCGACCAAATCCCTGTCGCCCGGATATTCAAACACAATAATATCTCCGCGATCGATGCTCCACGTCTTCAAACGCAAATGAGGAATTTCGATCGTTGTAAAAGGAAGGTATTTCGGGGTTTGCAGGAAATAACTGAGCTTATTGACAAAAATATAATCCCCTACCAGCACGGTGTTCTTCATCGAACCAGTCGGAATCGTAAACGCCTCAACAAGCGATGATCGCAGAATAAACGCGATCACGATCACAGAAAGTAGCGTGAACCAGAGGCTCTCCTTCTTCTTTTTCGGAGCGACCTGATTGCTCGGTTTTTTGTATGTGTTCGCCATGTGGATTGGTTATTCAGTCTCGATCAACAGCCGCCAGGATGACAACTTCGGGGATTGGACGTGGAAGCAGCGCTCGAAGTTTCGGGCTTGCCGCGTGGCTCGGGCATCTCGCCCGAGGCCGAGTACTCGCGTGTGTGTAAATCCATTATTCATAATTCTCCTCTTGTCTGAACGGATGTATGAGATTTTTGGGATTTATGAGATTGGGGATCTCCAACCCTTGATTCTGAGTCAATATCGGCATTTTGCCTTCCGGACATGCTGTGTGTGTAAATCCATTATTCATAATTCTCCTTCTCACAGAAACCTATATGGCGATTCCCAACCAAAATCGGTAGTTTATTATCAGACAGGAATGAGATGTTCATTGAGCCCTGGTATGGTGGATCAGCCCCAAAATTCGTCCCGAAGTCAAGCCACAGGGATTAGTGGCGACAGTGCTTAGGATAGTAAAGCATCCAAAAATGGCCTACATATATCAAACGGAAACAGTGGTAAAATAGTGCCTGAGAATCTGAACAAAAACGCTCTCTAGCCCCCTTCTCCTAAATTCGCGTTTGCTGACGAAAGATGCAGAAATAAATTTGGGAGAAGGGCGGCGCAATGCAAGGCTGAAGCATGAAGGATGAAACAGGAGGCGAGCTCGATCATGCGTTGGCATTCATCCTTCATCCTTCAGCCTTCATCCTTGCCCGAATGCCCTCACCCTAAATCCCTCTCCCACTGTCGTGGAGAGAGGGACTTTAAGGATTGTCTTTTTTAAACTCCCGCCCGAAACTTCACTGGCCCTGACGTGAGTTTGAAACGTTCGTAAAAATGGTTCTCAGACAGTGTAAGTCCATGGCAAGACGCACTTCTCCCTCGTTACTAAAATTTGCTCGCGATGGTCGGCATGCACCAACTCACACCGAAAAAATGCTCTGGCAAGCATTGCGCGATCGCAGACTGGATGGTTTGAAATTCCGACGCGAAGCTTTAGTCGAAGGCTATCTCGCAGACTTCTATTGTGCGGAGCATCGCTTGATCGTAGAAGTCGACGGCGACGTTCACAATCTTGAAGAAGTCAAGAAGCGCGACACATATCGTCAGTGGCGATTAGAGCAAGCAGGCTATCGCGTGATGCGATTCACCGCAGATCAAGTGTATGGCGCACTAGGATGGGTCACGGATGCGATCGTGGAGGAATGCAGAAATAACGATTTTAAAAAAGAAAATCCTTTAAGTCCCTCTCTCCACTTGTGGGAGAGGGATTTAGGGTGAGGGCGGTGGGGCAGGAAGCAACTCTGAAAAAATTTCCTTCGTATTTTGCGACATGCCAGAGATGCCAGCTGCCCCGAATAATAAGACTGATCTTCCCGATAAAGAGCACCGCCCCGCAGAAAATGACAAGTCCACCAAAGGGATAGCGTCGGAAGTTGAGCCTAAGAACGGTACCGAAGCAAGCCCAGCCACATCCGAAGAGGACAAAAAGAAGTGGATAAAATCCCCACTCTCTGACCTTGCTCAGATCCTTATGGCAGTTGCCACGTTTGCTCTCGTCATTGTCAGCACATGCCAAACCACCAAAATAAGCGATCAAACCGAAGCGATAATCAAACAAACTACCGCTACCCAACGGCAAGCCGATGCCGCAGACAGTCAATTGACAGTCTCGCGAACCGCGCTTCGCGATCAAAGAATAACCGATAGCAACCAGCTTAATAGATTCGACTCGCAACTCTCCCTGTCGAGGGATGCCGCTAAGGGTCAAAGGGAGGATGCCCGGATCCAACTTGATAGCTTCCATGCTCAACTGAGTATTTCGCGTGAGGTAATGCAGAGGCAGTTGAGAGCTTACGTTTATGTTGAAGCAGTTCGCTCCGCTGACGATAGCTATTCTCGGTATTTCGCAATAAAAAACAGCGGTCAAACCCCCGCCTATGGCCTCAGCTTTTGGTCCATCACCGAGGATAAGATGCTATCTCCACATCTTACCTTTGGCGACAGACCGCACGGCGATTCGTCCAATCTTACACTGAACCCTGGAAACATCCAGGGCTTCCTCTCTGGGTATTTTACAAAGGGCAAGACCGATAGTTTGATAAAGACTGGGGAGGTCGGTGTATTTACCTATGGAGAAATCACGTATCGGGACGCCTTTGGCATTGAGAGATTCACTAAGTTCAGATATAGGTACGGCCATTTGGGAAATCCCTACGTAGTTACGGTTTGCGCGGAGGGCAACGAATCCAACTGAGTGAAGAATCTTGATGAGAAGTCATTGGGGACTTCTCCCTTCTTTAGAGTATCTTTACGCTATGATGAGCACTCCTAACAATCCTAGGGCCAGGTGGTTGGATCAACCCAATCAAGACGACCGAGCCCAGTACGCAGATATCGTGGAGGAAGGGCTTTGCTTCGGAACACAACTCTTGGATTCATTCATGTCCGCAGGACTTTCAGCTCGCGAAAATATCGCACTTGTATCACTTTTGAGACATACGATTGAAACTGTTGATCCTGTGCCAATTTGCATTCGGTCAGGGATGATCGATTCGGCAAAAACAAACCTTCGTGCGCTGCTCGATACGTGGTTGGCAGTGCTGTACATCACCAAAGCAGACACTGAACGAAGGGCCAAGTCCTACCTCTATGTTGATGCACTTGAGCAAGTTAAGCGGATGCGAAGATTCGACCCAGAAACGCTTGAAGGGAAACATTATGCGGCCTTGCTTAATAAGGATAGGATACTTTGGGCTGAGAGAAAGAAAGTGCCGCCCGATATAGTTGAATTTCGAAATCAACTCCGCAGCCTTGAGGCGCACTTTGGAGGTGACTTTTATAAAGGCATTCACGAAGAATACGCCAGAGTGAAGAAGATAAAGAAGCATCCCAATTGGTACAGCCTTTTTGACGGACCCGATAATATTGAACAACTTGCCAACCTCCTTAATGTACCAGCAGTCTATGAAACGTTCTTTAGAAGGTATTCAGGAAAGGTGCATCCTTCTGCTGTGATTAGCGAAAACGTTGCCGTGCGGGCTGACGGGTCTCTCGCGCTAAAGCCGATTCGGCGATCAGGTAGTGCACCTGAGGTTGTGCCACTCTGTGTAAAACTTTTGATAGACATCTACAGGAGCATTAACACCAAATGTTCGCTAATGCCCAGCGATGTATTAGAAGCATGGGCAAAGTCACTGCTCAATGAGCTAACGGATATCCCCTCATGGAAGCTAGCGAAAGGGCAAGCTATGACAGGAAAAGGCCGCTAGTTAGGCTAGAAGGTCGTAAACTTTTGTGTCTTGATCCATTCAACCACGCCTTTTATCGCAGTGAAATCGACGAAAGGCTGCTTAGTAGTTATCCGCAGAAGTACCTTATGTAGTAATTCAGAAGCATTGCTTATGTCTTCGGTTGAAATTGTTTTTTTCCCGCCATGCACGAGGGCTGATCGCTTTTTATAGATATCGTTGATATCCCGATAGATACTTAATCTCTGATCGCGGTCTTCGCCAAGCAGGAAAGCAAATCCTTCCGAGAGCGTCGCCGCTATGCTCGGTGATACAAGGATGTTTTCCTCCTGATATGTTAGCAGGGACTCTATAGCAAAAACGAGCTGAACGAATTTTCGCACGGGATCAACATCCCTCTGCGAACGACCCATCCAATCAATCGTGCGCATTATCCGACGCGTCCACTCATTTGGGTTCGAATCTGCGGCAGCGTTCCAAATCCACAAATTTTGGGTAGAGGCGAATAATGGATCCTCAAGATTTACATCGAGGTACCCTTGACCTCCGAAGGCAATTTGAAGACTTTCATGACTTATAGCTTGAGTAACGCCGTGGCCTGGCACTTTCGAGTGTCCCACGTCAACTTGGGAATGATCCTGATCAATTATGTAGGCTAGGAAATTTTCAAATTTTGTGAATTCCAACTTACCAAGTTCTACTGCCTCACTTGGATCGCGCGCTCTCACTTTAACTGAAATTGCAAGTTGTGCTTCATCACTTGCAGGTAGTATGTTATCCCTCCACAAGTCCTCGTATTCCGTTGTCAGGCGCTTTATAAGTCGAGGGAGGCGCTCAATCCTGAAGGGACCCAGCTGTATTTCATCTTGCGTCTCGAGGAATGCTCCAATTATGACATCGATGACTTCAAAGTCAATCTGTTTCACTGAAGGGATTGGTTCTACCATATTATTTTTCCTATGATTGCGCCTCCGAAATCGTCAAGTTGAACTTTGAAAGAGGGCTGGCCACAACCTTAATCAAGTTTCAACTTCCTCACCTCCCCAACAATCCTAACCGTCTCCAAACTCACGGTTACGATCTGCTTGATGAGTCGTATGATGTAGTGTTCGTCGTCTTGGCGGTTGGGGTTGTTGGTGATGTTGGACCGTTTGTCGGTCGAGACCTGGTATTGGTCGATGATCCAGTCGATGGCGCTGCGGTTGCCGAGTTTGTAGTCGAAGGCTTCGGGTGGGATGCCGCGGAGCGTTAGCACATTGTTATAGATGATCCCGGTTTTGTCTTTGGTCAGCTTCATCTTTTCGACTTTCAGATCGAGCGGTGCGCCCATCGTCCAATATTCCTCAAGACGAAACTCCTTCTGCTCTTCATAGTTGACATGGATATCGGCCAATTGTTTGCCTGCGTCCGAAAATTTCCAGAAGGTCGCGGCATCCTGGACGATCGGGATGCGCGGAAGTTCGCGCCGAAGGTTCGCGGCGTATTTCGTCCGGTATTCTGGATGGTGCAGGAGTCCATAGACATAATAGAAGATGGACCACTTATCGATCACGCCCGAAGCGCGTGGGCCTGGCTCCAATCGGTGATGGACTTCGCTCTATTCTCGAGCGCCACATAAAAATGATCGAGCGGCGCGAAGAACTGATGCCGATCGAACACGCGAGCGGTGAGCGCATCGATCACTTTTTCGATCTCGCTCGCGATAACATTGCGGCGTACGAAATCCGGATTGTTAAAGACAGTACCAAAAATGCGCGAGGTGAGCATGTGCTGCACGAGCATTTCCTCGATGGCTTCGTCGGCCAGGTTCGGATTGATCGAAGCACGGCAAAGATCGGCGAAGGTCTGAAACGCATCCTGGAATTTCCGATTCTCCCTCTTCTCCACTTCGATCATCTCGACCAGCTTCTTCGCGGATTCGGGAATGCGCTCTTTGAATGCATCGACAACATCGGTCCACTCAGCAACTTCTTCGGCGTGGTATTCGAAGAAATCATTGATGCATGCTACGAGGCGCTCGGGTTTGGTGAGGTCATATTCATCGACTGCGATGCCATCCTGATAGAGCACTGCGCGCAGAGGCTCCTGAAAGATGATGTTGCTTTTGGGATAACCGATCTCGAATTTTTTCTTGATCTCTTTATTGAGATCATCATGCGAATCCTTCGCCTCCCAATATCCCATCGGCACAGAGAAGGCGTCCAGGATAGCGCCATCGACCGAGCCCTTGTTGCCGCTTGCGAGTTTGAGTCCATACTCCTCAACAAAGCTCCACTTCTTCTTCCGCGCGTAGGTAGTGAGGACTTCCTGAAACGCGTTGCGGACCGATGTTTCCTTCGTGATGCCATGATGCTCGAATTCCTCAAGGGCCTTGTAGTAGTTGGTTATCGGGTTGTGGGAGGTTTTGATTTCGAGAGGCATTCGGGGATCGGCAGTTGTCGGTTGTTAGGGAATGGGTTAAGTCTGTTGCAAAGATACGGAGTCCTTCAGCTTTCATCCTTTCCCCACCGCCCTCACCCTAAATCCCTCTCCCACTGCGTGGCGAGAGGGACTTTAAGGATTTTCTTTTTTAAATGTGGGAAGTTCTCGACGTCCCTAAAAATTTGATCCCGCGCCGCCTTAGATCGGGCGAGACGCCCGACCCACGCGTGGCAGATTCATCCCTCATCCTTCAGCCTTGCCCGAAATGCCCTCACCCTAAATCCCTCTCCCACTACGTGGCGAGAGGGACTTAATGGATTTTCTTTATTAATGGAGTGGCGGAAGGCCAGAGAGTCGAACTCTGAAGGCCTTGCGGCCGGCAGTTTTCAAGACTGCTGCAATACCATTATGTATGCGAGCCTTCCGAGGCTTTTGGGCAGTCGCCGGAACTGCCAACAGGAAGACCTCGGTTGGTGTGATGAGGGCTAATTGTGGCATTGATGAACACATTAGTATGAGTGACCAAGAAAAGGAGACTGAGATCGAAGAGTTGGAAGCCAAATTCCCCTCCCTGTCGGGAAATGCCTTCTCTGTCGCTTTCTTTAAGGCCCAGCATTCTGGGCAGACGGTACTTGTTTCTGAGCGGGGTGCCCTCTATCGAGTGCAGCCCAATGGAACACGGACGTTTATGAAGACAATTGAACCGCCCACCAAAGTTGAGTTAGACAAGAAAATCAGGCTTCGATGACCAAGCGCTTCCCAATCTCCCACCGGGGAAGCAGGGTACGAAAGCGGAAGGCCAGAGATTCGAACTCTGAAGGCCTTGCGGCCGGCAGTTTTCAAGACTGCTGCAATACCATTATGCGAGCCTTCCAATGCTCATTGTGCCAGCGCCCTTGGGGTTCTGGTTGCGACTCCCACTAACCTTGCGGTTTTAGGCGATGTTCCCGTTAAGTCTTTGGGCCGTCAGGCCCAGGTCATTGCCATCTGCTTCATTGAGGCTTTTTTGCCGGTCTTCTTTTCGTGTTCGAGTGCTTCGAGGTATTCTTCGTAGGTGCCGGCGAAATCGGCGACGCCTTCTTCGGTGATCGCGATAATGCGCGTAGCGACTTCGCTTACGAGTTCGCGGTCATGACTTACGAAGATCGCAGTTCCGGCATATTTTTCCAGTCCGAATGCAAGCGCGCTCACGGCTTCCAGGTCAAGATGGTTTGTCGGTTCGTCGAGGATGAGTACGTTCGGCTGCTCGAGCATGAGACGAGCAAGAATGAGGCGCGCGGATTCGCCGCCTGAAAGTTTGTCGGTTTTCTTGTGTGCGTCCTCGCCTGAAAAGAGCATGCGTCCAAGCAAACCGCGCAGGACTTCCTGACCCTCATCGGTGGAGAAGGATTCGAGCCACTGATAGACAGTCATGCCCGGCGTGATGCCTTCTTTGTAGTCTTGCGGGAAATAACCGATCGAAAGTTCGTGGCCTTGTGTCACGGTTCCGGAATCCGGTACAAGATCGCGGACGAGCATGCGGAGCAATGTCGTTTTGCCAAGTCCGTTGTTGCCGATCACTGCGACCTTCTCGCCACGAGTGAATTGGAGCGATAAGTCTTCGAAGATCTGCTTCATTGAGCCATCGGGCTGAAGGTAGCTCTTCGAAAGTTCTTTGGCGATGATTACATCTCTGCCAGACTGCCGCTTGATATCGAGTTTGATATAGGGGCGCTGAATGTTTGACTTCTTGAGTTCGGTCAGTTCGAGACGCTTGATCTCTTTGACTCGTGATTGCGTTTGGCTGGCACGTTGTCCGGCGCCGAAGCGGGCGACGAAATCCTGCAACTGCGCGATCTTCTTCGCTTTGTCTCGATTGACGGACTCGATCTGCTCGCGGCCCTGGATCTTCGCCTCAACCATTGCGTCGTAGTTGCCGGTGTAGGTGATGATCGTGTCGTAATCGATGTCGGCGATATGGGTGCAGACAGAGTTCAGAAAATGCCGATCGTGCGAGATGACGATGAGCGTGCCTTCGAATTCGTGGAGTCGCTCTTCGAGCCAATGGATCGATTCGAGATCGAGATAGTTCGTCGGTTCATCGAGCAAGAGTGCGTCGGGATCGCCGAACAACGATTGCGCGACGAGCACGCGGAATTTGAGATCGTTCGGCAGCGTGCTCATGAGTGCTTCGTGCTGCTCTTCAGGAATGCCAATTCCATGCAACAATTCAGAGGCCTGCTGTTCGGCAACATAGCCGTTCTCTTCGGCTACCGTGCCCTCGAGTTCAGCCAGCCGCATCCCCATTTCGATGGTGATGTCGGGCTCCTGATAGAGCCGTTCGCGTTCTTCGAGCGCGGCCCAGAGGGTTTTGTTGCCCATGAGGACGGTATCGATGATGCGATTATTGTTGAAATGGAATTGGTCCTGGCGCAGCACGCCGACTTTTCGCGGGAGCGAGATCGTGCCGCGGTTCGCGTCCTCTTCACCGGAGAGGATCCGGATGAACGTCGACTTACCGCAGCCGTTTGGGCCGGTCAGACCGTACCGCTTTCCCGGAGTAAACTGCACGGATACATTCTCAAACAACGTCTTGGCGCCAAACGCCTTCGTAACCCCATTAACCGCGATCATCTCTAGCTTTCTTCTGACTAACGAATGAATTCCACCCTACCTTAAGCCGGGCATTAACGGATATGAGGGCGAAAGAATTGCGAGCCGTCGGAATGGTGTGCTTCCTGCTATATTGGGCGAAAGAATACGTCGCCATGGAGCTGGTATCATCTACCGTTGATCGAGATCGAGCATTTCAATCCTTTCTGCAAAAGGGATTGCTTGAAGTGCCGCCTGCGCTGCTGGAAGATGGATTTTTAGCTCGGGCCAAATCAAGTTTTGAAAAGCAATTGGAGGAGTTCTTTCGCTTCCTGGATGATGAGGCATTCGCGGAAAAATTTCACAAAGCGATCGGCATCGGCGATCCCAAAGATTATCTCTTCCGGCTCTATCAGATGGGAAGCGATGATTTCGTCCTCACATCTCTCAGATTCAAAGGTCTGGATCGAAACAAGCCGTTCATTGAGATCGTCCAACTCACAATGGATCTTCCGAGCTTTATTTCAGGGCACCGAGCGGAGGTCGGCGAAGTGTACTCTCTATTTGCGCCTGCAACAATTCGAACACATAGTTTTACGACTTCTCTACCAGAATCATCTGAGATCGACGACTTTTATGTCCTCGCAAAACTTCGGGACATCAGACCGCCATCTCAGCCGACCACTATCGAGAAGGCAATCGACCTTTCGTGGTATGAGGATTATGTTACCTCCTACAACGACCTCGAGATAAATCGGAATGAAGTTGTTGCCTGTGTTGAAACTCGCGAATCATTGCAGCGAAGTCTCGATGAAGGCCTGCTCTATTGTCTCAGGATCGATGGCAAGTGGGCAGGTGTGATGGGGGCCGTCAGACTATCGCAATGGTACTTCGACGGGTATTACATCTTTGAGAAAGTGATAGCCAAGGAATATCGAGGTAAAGGGTTATCAGCGAAGTTGGAGTCGACGTTTTGTCAACGACTGCCAAATCCTGATGGCACTCTCGTCGTCTATGGTCAGATTCATGAGGTCAACGAGCCGTCGTTGCGCTCGGCGAAGTCGATTGGGCGGGAAGTTGTCGGATGTAATTTTTTCTTCCCGTTATAATACGCTTGTGGCTTGCCGGGAAGCATCTCGCAAGTGGGTTTGTTAATCAGTAACAACAGAATATTATGCCAGCATATCCTTTATCGAAGCTTCCCGATCATTCGCGTCTTTGGATCTTCGCAGCCGACAAGCCGATCGATGCGTCGCGTATTGCGGAATTTGAGCAACGTCTTTCCGGCATTGTGGGTGTGTGGCAGGCACATGGGAAGGCACTGGCTGGTGGTTGCGAGATCAGGTATGGACAATTCGCCTTCATCGCGGCAGATGAAAATATCGAAGCGCCGTCTGGGTGTTCGATCGATTCGCTCACTCACGAGATCGCACAGTTGGGCAGCGAGTTTGGTGTTAATTTCCTGAGCGGAATGCGAGTGTTCTACCGCGCAGGTTCTGCGATCGGATCCGTAGATCGTGTTAAGTTTCGCGCGCTTGTTGAGAAGGGCGAGGTTGCGCTTGATACGATCGTATTCAACAATACGCTGACAAGTCTTTCCGAATTGCGCGCGGGGTCATGGGAAGTACCGGCTTCTCGCTCGTGGCATGCTCAGGCGTTTCGCTTCCCTGCCGTGGCGTGAGCGATATTTTTCAGCAGGCGCTCGACCTCGACGAATATGAAGGCGAGACCTTTGAGCGGCTTACGCTACTTGGCACCGATCTTCGCGACAAGAAATTTGTTGATTGCATCTTTGAAGGCTGTGCTCTCAGTTCGATTAAAATCGATGGCACGTTGCTTCAGGCTGCGTTCAAAGACTCGAAGCTTGAAGGGATCAACTTTTTTACCGCGAAGCAAACACTCATTCGGGTTTCCTTCTACAATTGTGTCATCCGGCATTGCTCGTTCGCACAGCTAAAGATTCGAGAGACAAAGTTTGTCAATTGCCGAATGCAGAATGTAGACTTTGCGGAGGCGGATCTTACCGAAGCGGATTTCACCAATTCCATTTTTGAGGACTGCGTCTTCCAACACACGATCCTGACGAAAGCAAATTTCTCGGACGCTCAAGGCTATATCATCGATCCCACGCGCAACATCATTCGAAAGGCTCGCTTTTGTCTGCCCGATGTACTGGGCTTGCTTACGAGCTTTGATATTCAGATTGAGTAAGTCATCACAGATGTGATTGGACGATTACATCATTCAATTGGGCACAAGTTTGCTCCCAACTGAACCGATCATGGACAAGTTGACTCGCGCGTTTTGCGATTTCAGCAGCCTTCTCGGGGTGTTCTAGGAGATCAATAATATGGGCTGCGTATTCTTCGGGCTGATCTGCGACGATGATCTCTTCGCCTGCGATCGCCTGGATCGCATTGTTCGAGAGCTTCGATGTGATGCAAGGCACTTCCATTGCCATCGCTTCAAGAAGTTTGTTCTGCAATCCGATACTTGATTGCATGGGCGCCACGAGTATCCTTGATCGAGCAAAACTCTCTCGTACGTCATCCACCCAACCACTCACAGTAACACGATCTGAACGAAGTGCGCGCACTCGCTCTGAAGGGGTTGCACCTGAAATGAGAAGCCGAACATCAGGTCGAGACTTCCACACATGCGGCAATATCTTCTCGACAATGTAGACCGCACTCTCTACATTGGGCGGATAGTTCATGTTACCGTTAAAGAGGAGATGATAGTCCTTGGTGCGCTCAAGCGGATGGAAGAACTCCATATCGACGCCATTTGGAATGACTGCAACATGCTCCTTCTGTTTAACGGGCAAGAGCATGAGATCTTGCTGTGAAATGATTGTGTGTGCGTTGAAATCTGTGAAGATATCTGACTCATATTGGAGCAAACGTTTCCATTCAAGTTGAAACGGAAATTTGCGTAGCAGACCCACTTTTTCGATTCGTCGTTCGATGCCTTTTGAGAAGACATCCATGTAGTCGAGCGTGCGCGGGATGGAAGTTTCGCGCCGAGCATACTCGGCAGTCCGTATTAACTGACAAAAGATTCGATCGGGCCTTCTGCGCTCGATGATCGCATGTATCTGTTTACGGATGCCTGCATTCGTAAAATAGGCTACCTGCAGCGGCAATACGGAGATCAGTCCGCCGATCAAATTTCGAGCGATGGTGGATTTAGAGAGAGGAAAGATGTGGATTTCCGAACAGAATTTCTGAAGCTCCGTTAGAGCGTTCGGATGAAGTTCAACATCATTGAGGGCGCAGAGTATGACCTCATGCGATTTTGAGAGTTGGCGCAGTTGGTGATACGCGCGAAGCTTATCGCCTTTTTCGAGTGGCCACGGTACACGCGAGGTGATCGCAAGAATTTTCACCGAGCGTAATGCAGGCTTTGATCCGACTCCAGGCGTCCACTATTGTTCGTGTTGGGGTTCATTCTCTGCAAAGTTACGTCCGCGGCCAACCTGAAAGGCAACAGGCTCAAAAGTCCCAATTCTGTGTTGTAGCATTTCTAACGAAATTCCGCATGCCAGAGAAGATTCGCGCCCAAGCCCCGAAAATTAAGGTAA
>JABDDM010000016.1:37250-38229 GCA_013287605.1 Ignavibacteria bacterium
TTGATGTGCAATGCGATAATCATTGAGGATCTCTTATTTTGGAAAAGGGAGATCGAGCGGCTTGCCATTCGTAGCGGCTCGATCTCCCTTTTCCAAAAGAAGAGATCATCAATGATTATCGCATTGCACATCAAAGCCGACTTGCGAGTATTCTCGGTCGCCGAGAAGTGCTTACTGGCAAAGCCAAATTCGGAATCTTTGGCGATGGCAAAGAGGTGCCGCAAATCGCGATGGCCAAGGCGTTCAGGAAAGGCGACTGGCGCTCTGGGTATTATCGCGATCAGACGTTCATGTTCGCGACCGGCACTTCAACCATTCAGCAGTTCTTCGCGCAGCTTTACGCGCATACCGACGTAAACGCTGAGCCCGCAAGCGCAGGCCGCATGATGAACGGCCACTTTGCGACACGAAGTTTGAATCCGGATGGCACGTGGAAGAACCTGATGGAGATCAAAAACTCCTCAGCCGACATCTCCCCTACTGCCGGGCAAATGCCTCGTCTTGTTGGACTCGCGTATGCATCGAAACTCTATCGTGAGTTGCCTGCGCTCAAGAAGTTCAATCAATTCTCGAACGGTGGCGATGAGGTTGCATTCGGCACCATTGGCAACGCAAGCACTTCCGAAGGGCTCTTCTTCGAGGCGGTCAATGCCGGTGGCGTGCTAAAGATACCGATGGTCGTTTCGGTGTGGGACGATGGTTATGGCATCTCGGTCTCGTCGGAATTTCAGACCTGCAAGCAATCGGTCTCCGAAATACTCTCAGGATTCAAACTGAATGAAAAGGGTGAAGGATATTTGCTCTACACGATCAAAGGTTGGGATTATCCTGCACTGTGCAAGGGCTATCTTGAAGGCGTCGAACGCTCTCGAAAAGGTCACATCCCTGCGCTGTATCACATCACAGAGTTAACGCAGCCGCTCGGACATTCGACCTCTGGAAGTCACGAGCGATACAAGTCGAAGGAACGGCTCGCGTG
>JABDDM010000017.1 GCA_013287605.1 Ignavibacteria bacterium
TCAACATTCACTGGGCATTCGCTTTTGCAGCCTTTGCAAGCGAGACAGAGATTAAGTGACTCCTTGACAGCTTCGTCCTTCCAATCCGGTTTGAGCACCTCTCCTCGCATGAGTTCATAAAGTAGGCGAGCTCTTCCACGGGTTGTGTAGCGCTCTTCATGCGTCGCCATGTAGCTTGGACACATTGTCCCGCCATCCGATCGCCTGCAGAGCCCGGCACCAACGCACCGTTCTGTTGCCTGTACAAAGCTTCCGCGATCTTCTGGATATTGGAAGACCGTGAGAGGCTTCCATGGGGTATAGTTAGGTCCATAGCGCAGGTGTTCATCAAGTCGATAGGGTGTTACGACCTTGCCCGGATTCATTTTGTTTTGCGGGTCCCAGATCGATTTGAATTCGCGAAAGGCATTCATGAGCTCAGGACCATACATGATTGGCAAGAGCTCTGCACGGGACTGTCCATCGCCGTGCTCACCGGAGAGTGAGCCTCCATATTTTACTGTGAGTGCTGCAGCTTCGAAGAGGAATTCGCGCCACTTTGCGATGCCTTCTGCACTGCGCAGATCGAACGTCAATCGTGTGTGAACGCAGCCATGACCAAAGTGACCGTAGAGCGCGCTGTGGTAATCATATTTGCCTAGTAAGTCACGGAAATCTCGCAGATACGCACCAAGCTTCGCTGGCGGCACGGCAGCATCTTCCCACCCTTCGTGATTTTCCTGATCATCGCCGGTGCTGGCTGTTGCTGGTAGACCCGACTCACGAACACGCCAGATGCGACGCTGAGTTTTTGGATCGAGAAAGATGCGGGTGTTAGGTGCGGTATCCAACGTTTGCAAATGGGAGAGGAGACGTTCAGCTTTGGCCTTGGCTTCGTCTTGCGTTTCTCCTCCAAATTCTACTAAGAGCCATCCGCCACCTTCCGGAAGTAATGCAACATCTTCAAGATGCAGCTTCTTGCGTCGCACATCGTCCATGAAGTGTTCATCGAACCCTTCAAGTCCGACTGGACCGAATGACATAATGAGCGGCACATGGTCGGCAGCAACGTAGATATCCGAAAAGCTGAGTGCTGCAAGCACTCGTGATGGAGGACTGTGAATGAGTTTTATCGTGGCTTCGAGCACTGTGACGCATGTTCCTTCCGTGCCGACGAGCGCGCGAGCAACATTAAAGCTATTCTCAGGTAGCAACTCATCAAGATTGAATCCGGACACTCGACGTGGAAGCTTGGGGAATCCGGTGCGGATCACTTCTGCATATTTGTCTCTCAGCGCTCGCAACTTCCGATAGATCTCCGCTCGCGGGCCGCCTTCAGATTGGATTTGTTCGTACAGCGCATCCGTAGTTGGGCCAACTCTGAGTTGTACACCATCATAAGTGACGATCTCCAGTTCGTGAATATTGTCCGAAGTGCGCCCGGACATGATCGAATGGACGCCACAGGAGTTATTTCCGATCATTCCCCCAAGCGTGCACCACTTATGTGTTGCTGGGTCCGGACCAAATGTGAGATGATGCTTCTCAGCTTCGTCGCGCAGATCATCAAGCACGAGTCCTGGTTCGACACGTGCGAGTTTCGTAGTATGATCGAGATCGATTAGCCGATTAACATACTTTGAAAGATCAAGGACAACAGCCCAGTTGCAGCATTGGCCGGCAAGGCTGGTACCAGCGCCTCGCGTGAGAATCGGAGCGCCGTATTTATTTGCAATGCTGATCGCAGCGATGACATCGGCTCTGTCAAGAGGGATACAAACGCCGATCGGCACCATTCGATAGTTTGATGCATCGGTGGCATACAGTGCTCGGCTGCCATTATCAAATCGAACCTCTCCTCTGAGCGTGGCTCGCAACTCCTGTTCGAGCGCATCGCTCGCCTGAAATGTATCAGGCATGTTAAGTTGAAAGACGGGTGAACGCGATGAAATCGGTCGAAGCCGGCGCACCACCTCCCTGGCGAACGAGCTGCATGATCTGTCCGCGATGATGTGTCGCGTGATTGATAACCTGCATCAAGATATCAATGACTGAGCTTGTGAATTCATCGCCAGCCAGGCTATTGTAGGTGATCGAATGCTGCAGATCTTCTTCTTTGATGCTCGATAAATACTTAGCGAAGTTCTCAGCTTCTTCGATGTTCTTTGATCTGCACACTTCGAGAGAGTATTCGGGCCAGACAGTAAGTCCAGGTACCTCTTCACGCAAAATCCGAACACGCCGCCACATTTCTGCTGCGTTCAGGATATGCCCGAAGAGTCGCAGGGCCTGCTGGGATTGAGGTGATTCGACTGGCAATTGTGCGATGGCATCACAGGCACGGTCGTTGGCCCAGACTACGTATTTATAGAAGCGCTTGAGATCTGATCTAGTCATGAATTTCGCTCTGGAGTTAAGGCACGAACAAAGCCAGCACAAAGTTAATTGTTCGTGTTCGATAGGTGGTGAACTGGCGTATATTTGAGCGCTTTTCACCACTCATGATTTTCAGTCTGTCTCTTTCGCTTCCGTAAAACGTATGTCGTCTTTAAAGTCCCTTCAGAAGTCACTCGAGGAAGCATCCTCAAATTCCGCACATTCTTTCACCGCTGAAGACGTGATGGAGATCCTTGGTCGGAACCTGCCGGATTGGTCCGAGATCGAGCCGCTCGTACCACACGACCATCCCTATGGGCGAATAACGCTCTTTGAGAATGAAGTTTTTGAAGTGATGATCGGCTGCTGGGACGAAGGCAACTGGTGCGACGCGCACGACCACGGCCCGAGTGTGGGTGCAGTTTATGCGTATTTGGGTGAGATCGAACATACGAGCTATGCGCTGAATGAGGGTGTTCTTGAAGCAACCGAGCGATGTTGCCTTTCCAAAGAGGATCTCTTGCCGCTAGGTCTCGGCATGATCCATTCATTGACAAATACCCGCAGCACAGAGCCTTTTGTCGGTCTCCATATCTACAGTCCTCCAACCTCCAACGTCCGTGTTTTTCACATCGCAACTGGCGACATCTATCATGTTACCAACGATCAGGGTGCCTGGGTGCCAACGGATCCCAAGAATATCAAGCACATCGAAAGGAAGGCATTTCGCTTTAGGAACCTGAGTGTCGAAGAGACTCTTAATAATTAGTGAAGCCACTGTTCTGACTGGTCTCCTGCTGGTCACTGCATCTGTTTCTAGTATTCATCATCTCCTCCGTTGCTGCACCTGGCAGCTTAGCGCAGCCTCGTGTGTTCATTGGAGTGGACGTACGTAAATCGCTTGTTGAGATACCTGCCCGGTGTCAACAACAATAGTATGCAACATACGATCGATCATTTCTTTGAGAGTGCAACAGCACGCACGTTGCTGATCGCATTTCTCCTATCTTCTTTTGTTATTCCGAGTGTTGGCAGTCGTGCGCAAAAGAAATTGCACCGTGATAAGAATCTCGCTGCATCAACCAATGTTGATCCGGCACTTTCGCCAGACAGCGTGCCCGATCTTTATACTGTCGCGGCTCTTGGAAGTGCAGTGCTTGATTCTGCGACTCCATTCCCCGTGCCAATCGCATTCCTTGATCTGAAGGATAGCCTGCGATATTGGCTTGCGGTGCGTTTCCCACATCTGGGTGTTCTCGGCATCAGGGAGGATACTGTTTTGAAGCCAAGCTTCATCGCGACGAACGGACTAAGAGCATACCGTGCAGACAATCCGATCATGCAACTCAAATTTCCGAGCATGGGCTACGCTTTCTGGATTGATGTCTATGATCGCACGTCGCGAAAACTTATCACGTCTCGACTTATGCCATACTCCATGGACATGGAGCGATATACGCTCGCGAGCTATCGATACGTGCACCAGCCGACAAGCGGTTTAGGCAGCGAATTATTGCGTCGCACATTTGTGCCGAAGCTCCTTCCGGTCACATTCGAGACCCACCCAGGGTGGTTGGGGATCGAGGAAGTAGACTCGCGAGGCATTTATTCTCTTCGGTTTCAGGATCCGAAGGATTCAACAAAAACCTTCTTAAGCTTGACGATCAACCCGGTCGCATTTCGGAGGCTGGATTCTTCTCTATGGGAAGAATTTAAAGACCATGCTCGCGTCGCATTCGGTATGAAGGGAATCGCTGTGAATTCGCTCGGCGACTTTGAAGTACTTGAATCAGCCGCTCATCAGGTTATCGAGCGTGGGTATGAGTTTCTGTCGAAGCAGTCGGACGAAGGACTTGACTATGTTGCAACCTATATCACTCCGCATGCAATCATTCTCTTAATGGCGCCGATGGACCGCTCTGTTCCTGCGGATAAATTTGAGTTCTACCGTGCAATCGCCAGAAGCTTCCGTCTGAAAGCCGATCTCGTACCAAAGAATCAGGCGAAAATCGGAGGATGAAATTCGTTTAAATCCACCGTCCACACCTCTTGCGTATTAGTAAGGAATGGGTGGATATCGGATTTCTCTTCGTGGGGCTGGGAATTCGATAAGGAAGCTGCAGTAATGCGACTTCAGCCACTTTGAAAGGGTCGGATTTCCGACCCTTTTGTTTTGTCGCTCATTTCCGAAGGTGATCGGATTGAAGGGTATCGATATGTCGTTAGACTGCGAAAGATCAAGATTGCAATTTGATGCGTAAAATAACTTTTGTGCTGGTTTGCTTGCTTAGCTCAGCAGTTTATGACAATGTTCTAGCTCAAAGAACTTCCCACGTAAATTTTGACACGATCACCATGGCAAGACTGACGGCAGGCGAACCGCTTCGCGATCTCGCAGTGAAAGTGGTCGTTCCAATCGACACATTACTTTGGGGCGGTGAAGACGGCGCGAGTCTTTTCAAATTCAATGGAAAGTACTTCGGACAGCCGGGTGAATTCCGTCTTGCGACGCAAGGCACGCTCATCCATCAGATCACTTTTTCGGTGCAATCTCGAGATAGCAATGATGCCGCTCGACTCTTTGAAAACCTCGATGCGCTGCTCGAGAAAAAATATGGCCATCCAAACGAAGGCTACACCAATGTTTTCAGGATGATCCGCTGGAAAGGCAAACGCCAGGTCTTAGCGCTGCAGACTAAGGAAGGGACCAATTACGTTTCGGTCATCTTGACGGAACTTGAACAAAGGAAGTCTACCCGAGAGTAGGGGCTCGACCGAGATCGCACCCGGAACAAAAATCTCTCACGATTTGCTACGAGGGCGACTAGACACGCCTAACTGATCCAAGTATACGATGGGAATTCGCTGCGGCATCGTCGGACTGCCGAATGTGGGGAAATCGACTCTATTCAACGCGATTACGGCAAGCTCGCAAGCCGCCGCCGAGAATTATCCGTTTTGCACTATCGAGCCCAATACTGGGGTCGTGGCAGTTCCGGACTCGAGGCTAAAAATACTGACCAAGTTGATCGAACCCGAAAAGGAAGTCCCTACTACCATCGAATTCGTCGATATTGCCGGTCTCGTCAAAGGCGCTGCCTCCGGTGAGGGTCTCGGTAATCAATTCCTTTCCCACATCCGCGATGTTGATGCGATCGCCCATGTCGTCCGTGCCTTTGATGATGCGAATGTCATCCATGTCGATGGCTCCATCAATCCAAAACGCGATATCGAGATCATCGAAGCTGAATTGATACTGAAGGATCTCGAGACGCTCGACAAAAAGCAGGATGCAGCGCAGCGTAAAGCGAAGACCGGGGAGGGAAAGGCCAGAGCTGAAGTGGACATGTACACCAGGCTTCGACAGCAGATGGTTGAAGGTCGGCTGGCTCGTTATTTCCCGCTGGCCAATGATGACGAGAAAACGTGGTTGCGAGAGATGCATCTTCTGACTGCGAAACCCGTACTGTACGTAGCCAACACCGATGAAGCAGGAGTCGTCAATGGCAACGCGTACATCGAGGCAATCAAAGAGATCGCCAAACGCGAAGATGCACGTGTGGTCTCGATCTGCGCCAAGATCGAGATGGAGCTTGCCGAAGTCGAAGAATCTGAACGCGAACATTTCCTGCACGATCTTGGCTTAAAGGAGCCAGGGTTGAATGCTGTTGTGCGCGAGGCCTATGATTTGCTTGGGCTGCAGACCTACTTTACGGCCGGCAAAACCGAGGTGCGAGCCTGGACGGTGCGCAAAGGGGCAAAAGCTCCTGAAGCCGCCGGCGTCATTCACACCGATTTTGAAAAAGGTTTTATCCGTGCCGAAGTGATGAAGTACAACGATCTTGTACGTCTCGGCAACGAAAGCGCTGTCAAGGTTGCCGGGCTGCTACGCAGTGAAGGCAAGGAATACATCGTAGAAGATGGCGACGTCATGCATTTCCGCTTTAACGTTTAACGATTTGACTGGACATCGGGGCACGAATTGCCATGTTTGTGGTGTCGTAACATGGTAGTAATCACCGCTTAAGTGCCTTTTTCAAGCGTACATCTTCCGCACGAGCGCTACAACGAGACTTTTCTCTCCCGCGAGGATCTGGAGATGCTATTGCGTGAACGCAATCTTGCAGCCATCCAGATCAATAAGTGCGTTGACGCATATGAAATGGCCGAGAGTGTCCATGAGTACCAGAAGCGTCCGGACAATACTCCCTACTTCTGGCATCCGAGCCGAGTTGCTAAGATCTGTATCATCGAACTCAATCAATACGATGTAAGCGTCGTTTGTGCAGCGCTGTTGCATGATGCTCTTGAAGATTCTCATGTTCTTACGCCGGAGATCATCGAGCTGAACTTTGGATCGTACACCAGTTATCTCGTTCAGAAGTTGACGAAAGATATCAAAGCTGAAGGAGTGATCAAAGAGTGGGTGGAGAAGGAATACGTCGAGCGACTCATGCTCTCAAGCGAGGATGCGCGAATGCTCAAACTTGCGGACCGACTGGATACTTTTCGATGTCTTGAATTCAATGTCAAGAAGAATCCGATCAAATATATCATGGAGACCAAAGAGCACTATTTCCCACTCGCACAAGGCTCCGACTCTCCGCGCCTGAAATACCTCATCAAGGAACTGCAAAAAGAGCAGAACAAATTTTTAGGGTGAGCTTCGATAGCTGCTTCACCCGACTCTTGTTTTTTCACCACACACAAATCTGAATGCAAGAAATCCTCAGTTACATCGATAAGAACAAAGATCGCTATGAATCCGAACTGAAGGAATTCCTCAGCATACCTTCGATTTCAACTGCTCCCGAAAATGTTGCTGACGTTCGCCGATGCGCAGCGTGGGTTCGGGATGAGTTGAAGCGGATCGGAATGAAGCAGGCGCAGATCTTTGAGACAGCGGGCCATCCTGTCGTGTATGCCGAGCATATGGAAGCTGGAGGCAACGCACAGACGGTGCTCTTTTATGGTCATTATGATGTGCAGCCAGTCGATCCACTCCATCTGTGGGATGCTCCGCCATTCGAACCAACTGTTCGTGGCGAGAACATCTATGCGCGTGGCAGCGCAGATGACAAGGGGCAGGTCTTTCTCAATCTCAAAGCACTCGAGGCGCATTTGAAGTTGAATGGCACGTTGCCCGTCAACGTCAAGGTGATGATCGAAGGCGAAGAGGAGATCGGTTCGCCGAACCTCGAGACATTCCTCGAAGAGCATCGCGAGTTTCTCAAGTGTGATACCGTGCTTGTCTCCGACACGCCAATGTATGGCTATGACACGCCGTCGCTCTGCTATGGCCTGCGAGGACTCTGTTACATTGAACTCGAAGTGACCGGACCAAATCGAGATCTCCATTCCGGAAGTTATGGCGGAGTCGTCGTTAACCCCATCAATGCACTCGCGCACATGATCAGCAAATTGAAAGATGAGCAAGGCAACATTCTCATCGATGGGTTTTACGACAAGATCCTTCCCGAAGATAAACGGGAACGAGCCGAACTCTCAAAGCTGCCGTTTGACGAGACCTCATACAAGAAGGATCTTAACGTTAATGCGCTGGTCGGCGAAGCAGGCTACTCAAATGTTGAGCGGTTATCGATGCGTCCCACTCTTGATGTCAATGGTATTTGGGGTGGCTTCATGGGCGATGGTGCGAAGACTGTCCTGCCATCGGTTGCACACGCAAAGATCTCCATGCGGCTCGTGCCAGACCAAACTCCTCAAGAGATCGCGAAGCTCTTCACAAAGTTCATCGAAAAGATCACTCCGCCTGGCGTTCGAGTAAAGATAACAGAACTGCATGGTGGTCCTCCGGCGGTTACACCGATCGATTCTGCAGGTGTTCGTGCAGCCAGTCGTGCCTTGAAGCAGGTCTTTGGCAAAGAACCGCTTCTTACTCGTGAAGGCGGTTCGATCCCGATTGTGGAGCAGTTCAAACGCATCCTCCACGCGCCAACAGTTCTTATGGGCTTTACGCTGCCAGACCAGAACGCCCATTCGCCTAACGAAAAACTCAACCTTCCGCACTTCCACAAAGGGATCAAAACAAGCGCGATCTTCTTTGCGGAGATGGCCAAGGAATAACAACGTTTCGGCACCATCACAAGAAAGACGCGCCTTGTTCCCGGCGCGTCTTTCTGGATTAAGGGATCTATCCTGTTCCTGATAGATCGTGTTCTCGTCGCTTGTTTTCCTTATTGCTCTTGCGAGCAAACTCTCTCCACATATTACCGGCCGTCCCGAAGCCAGAAACCTTGCTTCACGTCGATCGTGAATGTATCGACCGATCCATCGCCTGTCGTCCGAGTCACCAGTAAGGTCGCGGTTGCATCAGCGTTGAAGGTGATCTGGACAGTGCGAGTAAATGTCCCGCCTTTGGGTCCGACTGCAGTGAAGCTTGAATTCCCCGTTCCGATCAGATAGACATATCCATCAATCAGATCACGCTTCATTGTGTCGTTCGTGTAGTTGATCGTGAACGTATGCGTGATCACTCGACCAGGATTCCATGCCGTGTTAAGCGTTGTCTGACCAGCACGTTTGAATGTACCATTGAGCACTGGATCACCAGTTGTGCTTGCGAGTCCTGTGATCGTCCAGCTTCCGTTCGAGGAATCGATGATCGCAGCACGCGGAGTCGTGGCAGTGTGGCCGCCCTTTTCGCCAATGACGAGTTTGTCCGTCACGCCCTTCTGATAGTGTGCCATCGGAGCACCGGTCGTATCATAGAACGTGTAGGTATAAACGTGCTGGCCGTTAAAGCTAAAGCCGTTTGCACTCGCGCTGCGGGTGAAAGTGATCGTATGCAGCTTGGTGATTGGGTCGTAGCTGGAATCGCGCGATTGCGGCGAATCTTTGCCGAGTTCCTGTGCAGATGATACCGAGCCGCCCTTACCGATGCTAAGCGCGTCTGTAAGGATTGCACCGGCGCCATCTGTCTTCGCACCGATCGCTGTAGCGGTCACATCGGCAGCAGCCTGTGAATCATAGGCCTGCTGACTTGGAGTCTCTGTCGGTGCTGTCGATGACTGACAGCTAGCGAGTCCGCCGAGCGTTACGAACGCAAGTGCTGCCGCCCACATTTTTGGATTTGACTGATTGAGTTTCATGATTGTATTTACGGTTGAGCTATCAAACAAAAGCTGAATTCAAATACTGTTTTCAAGACTTACTGGAGGATAGAGCCTTGAGTAGTGGGAAGGTTTAACGGGAGACTCGATGAATTATTTCTCAGAGAACCTTGCTGCTGAACCAGTTACCTAGGGATAGGTAACCAGGCTCTGCACGGCTCTTCCTTCAATTCGCTTGCGACCGTGCAAAAACCCCAGTTCGATCATGAATGAGAGTCCGCAGACTTCTCCACCCAATCGCTCAACCAGACGACAAGCCGCCGAGGCTGTCCCACCGGTTGCAAGCAGATCATCAATGATAAGCACACGCATTCCTGCTTCGATTGCATCGATGTGCATTTCGAGCGCATTTGTACCGTATTCGAGTGTGTACTCCTCTCGAATCGTCGTGTAAGGGAGCTTCCCTGGCTTGCGCACCGGAACGAATCCAACGCCCAATTCCTGAGAAAGCGGCATACCTAAGACAAATCCGCGCGACTCGATGCCGACAACGACATCCGGCTTCATCTCGCGCCCGAAGGTGTAGAAATGTCCGAAGACCTCGCGCATCGCTTCAAAGTTGGCGAGCACAGGTGTGATGTCTTTGAAGAGGATGCCTGGAGTAGGGAAGTCGGGCACATCGCGCACAAGTTGCTCGACGAGAAGTGATCTGGTTAATGGTGTGATCCTCTCGCTCATCATGTTAATTGAATAGTCGGCGTATCAGTGTTCGATCCGCCCCAATAACTCGATCAACCTCCGCTTCATTTCCGGCTCCGGCAAATTAATGCGCTCGCCATGTCCCGGTAGTACCCATTCGAACGGGTACTCAAGCAACTTGCGTACGGATTCGATCTGTTGCGGCCATGAATACCAATTGACCGACTGCGAAGCCGTCAGCGCATTGCGATTTCTCGACCACCAAAGATGGTCGCCCGTAAAGAGATATTTGTTCTGAAAGAACAGCGCCAGATGACCGCGCGTGTGCCCCGGCGTCGGAACGATCAAAAAATCTTTTAAGATTTGAACCGGATCATATCCATCGATCACATGCTCTGCATCTGGCTGTGCGCTGAGTTCATAGCGGTGGATGATCCGCTCGCTCGAGAACGCTTCAGCATATCGAGCAGCATCGCATACATCATCGCGATGCGAAAGAAAGATGTAGCGAATGCCTCCCATCTCTTGAAACCTGTCGCGCAGATAGGGCAAATACTTTGGAGAATCGATCAGCCAATTTCCTTCTGGATGTCTGACAAAATAGCTGCTCGCGCCAAAAGAATCCGGTGAGGCAAAGCCATTGTAAAAGATCGAGTCGGTGATCGGAAGAGGGAAGTCGAGGCGAGCAGGCTTCAAGTCGATCTTTGCGAGAGTCCCGATCGAACCGGTCGGACAACTCAGAAGCGCACGAGCAGCTTCCCGCACTTCGCTCTCACCCACAGGCTGGTGATGAACAACCGAGTAATCTCCAAGCTCCGCAAACACACTTGGCGCGATCTGTCGGCACGTGTCACAGTCGATGCACGTCGAATCGACGAAGAACAACCCCTCGACATTACCTCCCAACCGCTTCTTAAGATCTGCCATGATACCATTAGAACGACATCCAAGAACCATCAAACTCCCGTGTGTGTGAAAACTTTGGTAATTGTTTCATTTCCTCTTTGGCGTTTTTGGCTTAAAATCGCCAATTGACTTGATGAGTGTGAAAACGTTATTCATAATTCTCCTTCTTACAGAAAACCAATCAACCTTCTCAAGGGATGAATTCCCGCATTCGCGGGAATGACAAAAGTCGCAGTCGTTTTCGCTTCGCGCTCTTTCCCACTCACGTTGTCATTTCCGCGCAGGCGGGAATCCATGGGCAGTCTGAAGCTAAGGGACAGGTGGAATTGATGTAGGGTATGCCTTAGCTTGTATTTTAAAATGGAGGATGCGCTTGTGCGATAATTCGTTGAGGGGCTGAAAGCATCTCGCGTGGGTCGGGCGTCTCGCCCGACACCCCGGGATGCATGAAACTTGAGGGAACACCCTAACACTAAATTAAAACGCATAGATATAGATTAAAGTTTCATAAATTATGTCATTAACTCAATTCTCATTAGTCAAACTTGAGGTCACAATTTGTGACCTCAAGATGCCGTCGATCACGAAACAGTATCCCAAAAACCCGATCCGGTCAATGGTCAAGAATTCTCCCAGAACAGTTTTCCAAGTGGAAACTTAAGCTTAATTGCTTCATTTATATAAATATTGAGTCTAAATCGGGTGGGAAAGGAGCCGAATAAATTACAGTTGCACACGCTTTGGGATCTCCCAACTTGAAATCACAATTTGTGATTTCAAGATTTGTCTGAGTTGTTAATGAGTAAGAATACCACCATTCTCCCGAAAGAACGAATTGACCGATGTATCTATCTTGTTAGAGGACAAAAGGTATTGCTATCCCATGATTTGGCAATGCTTTATGATGTCGAACATCGGACGCTGAACCAAGCCGTCCGACGCAATATATCGCGCTTCCCTGCCGATTTCATGTTTCAACTTTCCATGGAGGAAGTCTCAATCTTGAAATCACAAATTGTGATTTCAAGTTGGGGCGGTGCTAGAAGCAGACCGTATGCCTTCACCGAACAGGGCGTCGCAATGCTTAGCAGCGTCCTCAACAGTGAGCGCGCAGTCCAAGTCAACATCGAGATCATGCGAGCCTTCGTGAGACTTCGGGAATTCCTCACGACACATTCAGAACTCAAAGGAAAACTCGAGTCACTTGAGAAGAAATACGATCAGCAATTCAAGGTCGTTTTCGACGCGATCCGCGAACTAATGAAACCACCAAGCAAATCAACACGGCGCATCGGATTCAAAATCTCCGATCAAGGACAAAACGAACGAGGCTAGAGACAACCGGTTCAAGCGGCCAGCGGCTTCGCACGGACAAATCATCCCAATCACAAGAATCACATAAATCACAGTTCAGATATCCATTATAACGAAAACGCGATACTCTGGCACGCGAATAGTATACTAGTCTGTCAGGTTTGGAGTCGGTGGCATGATGGTTTCCCGTGCCAGGTGAAACAACCACAATTGGGCAATTGTGGATAGGACAGGAATGAAGTGGGTGCTGGCAATCACAGCGCACACTTCATTTTTTTAAAAGGGATCGGTGAACAGTCTGGTATCGCTCCACTCTAGGGGCCATCCGGTGATTCGAATGATTTCCAGTTTGTTCGATCAACACGCCTTGGCGCCACCCCGGGAGGAGCTTCGTGATCAAACCGAATGAAGGAATTACCGTTTTCAAAATTACTCAGGAAGACAGCCAAACATCTTTTGCGGGTAAACTTTGACGGGTAGACCACGCCATCGAGTTGAGCGGCACGAGCTAGCTGACCCAAAATTTGGGAATTCGATGGAAGATCGAATTGCATTGGATACAGCTTCCAATTGAAGTCAAGAATCGTTTCAAGTAATAAGGTAACGGATCCAATGACTTCCGGAGGTGTGAGTCCAATGTGCTTTGCCTCGGATCGAAGAGATGCTGGTATTTTGAAGTTCTTTGTCAATTCAACAAACCCGGCAAGCGAACCGGGTTTCGTTAAATCGAGCACGCGGTCCAGTTCACCGGATACAGATACAAATGTCTCCGAATTGGGAGCAGCTAATGCTATTTCTCTTGCGCTCAAGCCGCTTTCGGAGTTGGGTATTTGCCCCAGTGTTTCCTGAATAGCTGTGTCCTTGTTCTCTGCGAGATAAAGAGCCTGGAACATTAGAAAGCGACTGGGGTCAATGTCCCCTATGTTGAATCTTCCTCCTCCGTTAGTTCTACTGCCGACGCAGCTCAGCGGATTGAGGCTATATTTCCAGGGGACTGCGCGCTGCCACGAACTAAACGTGTAATCCGGAGATGCTTCCGCGGCTACAGCTTCCAGAAGCCGATCTCGAATCAGGTCGCGCTGGTACTCCAATTCAAAGTGAAAATCCCACCAGAATTTCTTAAGTCTCTCATGTGAAGTGACGGCATTCTGAAGATCATCAGGAGTTCCTTGTTCAAGAATGTAACTGGAAACCCTCCGACTGATTGCGGGCGACTTTCGAAGAACAGGTCGTCGCCGCGGAACATGCTTCTTCTTACTCAAGCTTTGCTGGGAGGATTTTCGCTAAGCGCTGTCTGGATGAATGACAATAATTTCTGACTACGCCCTCGCCGTATCATTTCCTTCGGCGAAATGTTGCCGAGCGATGGGTTCGAAGTCTGGAACCAGATAATGGTACGCTTCTGGTCTTTAAAAAAACTTCCTACGAGATTAATAGCGATAGCCCATTCCGTAGCGCGTGCCAAAAGTGCCTCGGGCATGCGGTCGTCGTATCGCACAGAGCCAATTGGCACGTTCGCAGCCGCTGCAACATCCTCTTTTTTGAAATGAAGATATTTTTGGGTTACCTGCTTGGCATCCGGCATCCCTCCCTTAAAAAGGTGAAATTGATCTTTTGGGACGGTATCGAAGAGGCGCTGAGTTGCTGTGGATGGCATTGCGACTGATGTTGATAATGAGCCATAAATTAACCACACTTTTGCCACACAAATTCCAAGACGAGATTGGAGCGCCCCCGCCATTCAATGAATTACTCCGCGAAAGACCAATAAGGCAACCAAAAGGGTAACCACAGCTGGCAGAGCCTGCACGGTGTAGACAGTGTTAACCTGCTGGATTGCACTGTTCAGATCCTCTCGACTCTGCCTCTGATAACCAAGAGTCCTGCCTGTTCATCTTGTAACTGTAGTCGTCGCGTGACAATGTGGACGGGTCCTTCGTTCGCAATTCGACGAACCATGCGCAGCGACCAAATAAAAAAGGCTGCCGCAGCAGCCTTTAAATCTCAAGCAGAAACTCTCGCCTTCCGTACAGGTGGCTTATTCAAACCCCGATTGGCTCGGAGTTCCACTTCTTCTCTGAGGGCATCGGAGAAAATCAGTTTCTTTTTGATGGCGTTCTGCTCGAGGACGGGAACGAGCGGTACGCTATCGATCTCGCTAGCCAGGCGGATATCATCCTCGAAGCCAAGACTGACCAGGATTTGTCCGTGATCGCTCTCGCGAAGTGTGCGTGGGATATCGGATCCGAACTGCGCATAGACACTCAGTGCTGCACGCGCGCTATCGGTGTAGCGAACGTTGCTGAATTTTTGTGAGATGCGCGTGATGAGCATTCCTGCGCACGTAGCATCTTCAAGCGAAAATTGTTCTTCGCGGCCGCTGCAGAGAATGTGCAGCGTTTCGTTCTCAAGACCCGGAACCTGAGCAAGCGCTTCTACGGTGGCGGACATATTCACAAAGCCCGAGACAAAGCATTGACGCGCATGTTTTGCTTTCGTGAGCGCGACCGCACCATTAGTGGTCGTGATGATGAGCGCTTTTCCTTCGACTGCCTCTTCGGTGTATTCCGAAGGAGAATTTCCGAGTTTAAAGCCATCCACACGCTTGCCATTGCGCTCGCCGCAAAGGATCGTAGAGGTCGAATGAAGATTGCCAACTATCTTCATTGCCTGATCGACACTGGCGACAGGGATGATCTCGCGAGCACCGGCCCGCATTGCATACGTGATCGTCGTTGAAGCTCGCAGGACATCGATCACAACAATGATCTTGTCACGGAGAAGGAGCTCATCGAGATGGTTTGGACTAAAAAAGACGTTGATCTGCACTACTAAGTATAAAAAATCTGCTAGAGAGACGATACGACATCATTCCCTCAAACAATAGGTGGCACCTCTAATGTTGGAAGCCAACCACTAACCCCAAAGTTCTGAAAAAAATCTCAGGTTCTTTTCAAATGTTCTTTACAAGATTTCCCCCAAAGATAAACCCGGAATCAATTCGAGCCGAATTCCTTTTTCGCACTTGGTTATCGAAAGCAGGCGGGCGTTTTCTTTTGGCCCGGGACATAAAATTGACGAATTATGAGCAACCAGACGGAAAAATCTCAAACGAGCACTCTGTCAGAACAGGGTATTTCTCACAACAGGATCAACTTTAATCTTTCGGTAGAAGAACTCTATGCAGAGGCGCTCTCCCGAGGCGAAGGAAAGCTTGCCAGCAACGAAGCCCTTGTAGTCTCCACAGGCAAGTACACCGGACGCTCCCCAAAGGACAAGTTTATTGTGAGCGAGACGGAATCAAAAAAGAATGTTTGGTGGGGCACGGTCAACCGCGAGATCTCCCAGGAAAATTTTGACAAGCTCTATAAAAAGATGCTCGCCGCAATGAATGAGAAAGAGCTCTTCGTTGCAGATCTGTTTGCAGGCGCTGACAAAAAGTATCAGCTTCCGATCCGCGTCATCAACGAGCAGGCATGGCACAATCTCTTTTGCCGCGATCTATTCATCCGTCCAACGCAGTCAGAGCTGGCCGAGCACCGTCCGCAATTCACGATCATCGATCTGCCAAGCGTAAAGGCTGACCCATCGACCGACGGCACTGCCAGCGACACGTTCATCGTGCTCAATCTGGAAAAGGGGATCATCCTCATCGGCGGTACCGAATATGCCGGCGAGATGAAGAAATCCATTTTTTCGACGCTTAATTATTTGCTACCGCTCAAAGGCGTGATGTCGATGCATTGCTCTGCAAACATTGGCAAAGCGGGTGACACCGCTCTCTTCTTCGGACTTTCCGGCACCGGCAAGACGACGCTTTCTGCTGATCCTAATCGCAGTCTTATTGGTGATGACGAACATGGATGGTCTGATGAAGGCGTGTTCAATTTCGAGGGTGGATGCTACGCAAAGGTGATCAAACTTTCCAAAGAGCAGGAGCCTGAGATCTGGAATGCGATCAAGCGTGGTGCGGTGCTTGAGAATGTTGTGCTGAATGGCGCGGGCGTTCCTGACTATAACGATACATCGAAGACAGAGAATACTCGCGTAGCGTATCCGATCGATTTTATCGAGAACTCAGTCGAGCCGTCGGTTGGCGGACATCCGAAGAATATCATTTTCCTGACTGCCGATGCGTTCGGCGTGCTTCCTCCGATCTCGAAACTGACCAAGGAGCAGGCGATGTATCACTTTATTTCAGGATACACAGCGAAGCTTGCAGGTACGGAGCGCGGCGTCACCACGCCAGAGCCGAATTTCTCGACCTGCTTTGGCGCACCGTTTATGCTCTTGCATCCGAACGTGTATGCGGATCTGCTCGGTAAGAAGATCGATAAGCACAATGTCAAGTGCTGGCTCGTGAACACTGGCTGGACTGGCGGCGCGTATGGCGTCGGAAAACGCATGCACCTTCCATATACGCGCGCGATGGTCAACGCTGCACTCGCGGGTCAGTTGGATAGCGTCGCGACCGAGACCGATCCGGTCTTCGGACTCGCCATCCCGAAGGAAGTACCAGGCGTTCCGAACGACGTGCTCAACCCACGCAATACCTGGACCGACAAAGCCGCCTACGACACAGCAGCAAAAGACCTCGCAAAACGATTTGCCGAAAACTTCAAGAAGTACGAGAAGGGTACTGATGAAGCGATCAAAAAGGCTGGACCGAAGTCATAAAAGATCTTAGGTTGGAATGAGAAATCCCGCGGAGTTCGCGGGATTTTTTTTACTCCCCAAACTCCGAACATTCCCGCCGCTTTTCACTGTTGAGAGCTAACTAATCCATCTACCGAATCCAGCATGTCAGAAACTTTCCAGGTAACAGCTCGCAAGTGGCGGCCGATGCGTTTTGATGAAGTCGTCGGGCAGGAGCATGTGACGCGCACATTAAAGAACGCGATCCAGTCGGACCGTCTTGCGCATGCGTATCTCTTTACCGGTCAGCGCGGTTGCGGCAAGACGACGGTTGCCAGATTGCTCGCGAAAGCGATCAATTGTCCAAATGCTCCTACAAACGGGTACGAGCCGTGCAATAAGTGTCCGATCTGCCTGTCGATCACGGATGGCAGTTCGATGGACGTGCGCGAGATCGATGGCGCCTCGAATAACGGAGTAGATGATGTTCGCTCGCTGCGCGACAATGTGAAGTATTCTCCGGTGCAGGGAAAGTATAAGGTGATCATCATCGACGAAGTACACATGCTGTCGAACAGTGCGTTCAACGCGCTCCTAAAGACACTTGAAGAGCCGCCGAAGCATCTTGTGTTCATCTTCGCGACCACCGAAGTACAAAAAGTGCTTCCTACCATCTTATCACGCACGCAGCGCTATGATTTCCGTCGGATCCAGCTCGACGAGATCACAGCGACGCTGCGCAATATTGCAAAAGTCGACGGCATCGACATAGAGGACGATGCGCTGCTCATCATTGCCAAGAAAGGCGATGGATCGATGCGCGATGCGCAAAGCATCTTCGATCAGGTCGTTGCCTATTGCGGGAAGAAAGTCGAGACCGAGCATGTCCGCGAATCGCTGAATCTGATCGATACCGATTTCTTCTTCAGCGTTACCGATGCAATCAAAGGCAAGAATGCTGCCTCTGCGTTTGAACTGAGTAATCAGATCATCAGCAAGGGATACGACATCGAAGAGTTCTTCAACGGACTGCTCGAGCATCTTCGCAATATTTTAACCGTGATCGTCACGCAGAGCCCGAAGCTCGTCGAGGCCGCCCGCGCGCATCAGGAGCGCTATGTTGCTATCTCGAAAGATCTGACAGAAGGCGACATGATCCGGTTGATCCGATTAGCGCAATCTGCCCTAGAGCGCTTGCGCACATCGCAGCAGCCTCGCATCACGCTTGAAGTTGCACTTGTAGAGATGATGCTCATGGATCGGGCAGTGGAGTTGCAGGCGCTTATCACGAGCATTGATTCGATGAAGAATGGTGGCTCCAGAGCACTGGAAGCACCTGCACGGCCCGCTGCATCGCCGCGAATCGAGGCAGCCAAGACGTCAACTCCTCGCACGGAAGCTCCAAGAGTCGAGCCTAAAAGCGCTGTTGAGGCGCGAAAGGAAGTTGAACCCTCACAACTTCTTTCCACCTCGAATCCAGCAGCGGCTGGTGGGTCACATGATGTTAGCAATGTGCAGTCCTCAGGCGTCGAATGGGACACGGTGAAGAACGGATGGGATGGCTTTGTCGACAGTCTGAAGTCCAAGCGATCATTGCATTCCTCGATGCCATCCGTAGAGCTGTGCGGTGTACGCAGATCTGTCGTCTATCTTTCGAGCGAGGATAGTCACACGTTGGATGTGCTTGGGAAATTCAAGGACACGCTCGTCGAATCGCTTCGGACATACTTCTCCGCTCCGACACTCTCCTGCGAAATCGGCGATCGCGATACGATGCATTCGCGCTCAGGGATGCCGCTGCTAGCGAAGGAAGTACAAACGCCGGCGGCTATGCCGAAGAAAGAACGCGCTCCGATCGAAGACGCGCTGCTCGCACTTGGTGCGCAGGAAGTCTGATTAGAAGAGCTTCAGCACATTTTCAGGCGGTCGCCCGAGCACTGCTTTCTCCCCGCGAACCACGATCGGGCGTTCGATGAGCTCTGGGTGCTGCACGAGGACATCAATTAATTCTGAATCGCTCAGCGAGCGTTCGCGAATCCTCAACTCTCTGAATAGTGGTTCTTTCGTGCGAAAGAGTCCGATCGCTGGAATGGAGAGCTTGTGCAGAAGTTCAGTAAGCGTCGCGCGGTCTATCGGATCGATAAAATAGTTGATCGAATCGAAATCGACTCCCTTCGAGCGAAGCAATTCCATGGTCTCCCGGCACTTGCTGCACGTCGGCTTTTGGTAGATCGTGATATCGGACATCAATTTTAGTTTGGCTATGGTGCAAATCTACGGTTCGGAGTGCGTACTTTTGTCGGACACATCCAACTACTCATGAAGACCGCTGCCGTTCTCCTTTTGCTTCTTGCCTTCGCCTCATCTGCGATTGCTCAAAATTTCACATGGCACCAGACCAAGGGTCCATTCGGGGCAGGGAGCTATCAGTATGTTGGAGCGAGTAATGGTGGAGTAGTGCTCGCTACAGATAAGCATGTGTACGCATCGGTTGATGGCGGGCTGAAGTGGGAGGCAAATTCAGATGGACTGCCAACCTCTTCATATCTGGTTTCGGCAGGCATCCATGGGAGAATTTTCGCGACTAGTAAGAATCTTCTTTATCTCCAAAATTCTATAAAAGGCTCTTGGACCAATCTCCCATTGCCTGACACAATTACCTCTCTGCTCACGTCGGTCGTGGAAGATTCGATTGGCGGAATACTTGTAAATCAGATCGGGGCAATGCCGTTCTATTCAACCGATAATGGGCAGTCCTGGCACGTGCTCAATTTCGCCGACTCCACCTATCAAGTGCAGGACATGGCCGCCACGAGCGATCATAGTATCTACCTGCTCACCTTTGGTGGTAATGTATTTCGTTCGGCGGATGGAGGCGTATCATGGATAAAAAAGTGGTCTATCATTCGGGATCCTGTCCGCTCACGCATTATCAGCAAAGGGAATACGATCTATGTCTTCGGCAGAAATTCTGCATGTAGTTTTAGTATCGACCAAGGTTCTACGTGGAAGCGCATGAGCGTGACACTTCCGGATTCTGCCATCAGTGGTTTCACGATTACTCCCAAAGGCTCATGGATCGTTAATGTAGTTTCTAGTAAGGCGATCTACCGCCCGACGCTTGGCAATTATCGCTCGACGGATCAAGGGCAGACGTGGGATTCACTCGGAATGATCGGTCGCGATCTCGTTGCAGATTCTTCTGGAGTGCTTTACATTGCCAACTACAGGTCGACTGATGACGGCTTCAATTGGCAACCGATGACACTCGATGGCGTGCGTGACCGTGCACCGATTGCGATCACTGAAGATTCTACGAACGAGGTGATGTTCTCGATGCCGAACATGGGTTTGTTCGTCACCAGTGATAATGGAGGATCATTTACGCTGCGCGCATTGCGAGCAATCACTTGTCTTGCCAACTCACCGGACGGTACGCTCTATGGCGGAGCGCGGGGAATATATTTCTCGAGTGATCGAGGTCGGAATTGGCGGCATGACTCGACGAATGTGCACTTGTTAGTCTCGACGTGTTTGTCGCTCATCCGCGCGAACACTGGTACGTTCTATACAGGATGCGCAGAAGGTATTGTTTACGGTTATCATCCTGGTGATACCGCATGGGATGGGCCGCATGGACTTATTGATCAAGTCCCTGTGCCTGCAATGGCAGCGAATCGAAAAGGACGCCCATTCGCGATACTAGCGACTGGGATGTTCCGGCTCGATACCATCCTGGGGGTTTGGCAACAGATCACTCTCAATGCCAACTCAGCCTTCAAAGCATTGGCGGTAGATTCTTCGGACCGACTGCTGGTTTCAACACAAGATGGAAGGCTTTACACCTCGGCCGATGACGGTGATAACTGGGATTCGATTCCAGTTGGACTTCCCAAAGGCTCCTACATCTCGCAACTTCTCATCACGCCTGATAGCAGTCTATATGCAGGATGCACAGCTGATTCCGGTACCAAGCAAGGCATACTTCATTGGAACCGGGTGCTCTCGAAGTGGGAGCTGCGAAACAAGGGCCTCATTACCCCGGATCATTCGGATATCCCAGCGATCTCGCTCCTAAGTTACGCAGGCGGACACCTCTTTGCTGTTACAACTGACAGGGGAGCGTTCGTGAGTGGAGGTCCGGAAGGAGTGAGTACTCGCTCGATCGAAGCGGCTGCACTGAGTGTGATGCCGAATCCTCTTCGCGACAACGCGATCGTCTCCTTCTCTCTGAATGGGGACTCATATGTACGTATGGGACTTATGGATTTGCTGGGCCGCAAGGTTCTCGATTTGGCAAATCGGTTTTATTCAGCCGGGGGGCATTCAATCCAGTTGAATACGACAGCTCCATCGGGCGTGTATGTATTGCATATGCAAACGGATGCTGGCGTAAGCAATTCCCGTGTTACGATTACGCGGTAACGGTTACGCCCTCCATCGCAATTTCGCAACGCATTCGATGTGGAATGTCTGCGGAAACATATCGACCGGCTGTAGTTCGACAAGCTCATAACGTTCGGACAACATCTCAATATCACGAGCCTGTGTTGCAGGGTTGCAACTGATATATGCAATTCGTTTCGGTGCGAGTGAGAGTACCTCGCGCACCACATCTGGGTGCATGCCGCTTCGTGGTGGATCGATGATCATCACATCGGGCAAAGCATGTTCAGCGATAAACTCTGGCGATGTGATCGCCTTTCGAAGATCGCTCGCGACAAACTCCACATGCTCGACTTTATTCGATGCCGCATTCGCGCGCGCATCGCGAACAGCGCTTTCGGCAAGCTCGATGCCGAGCACATGCTTCACCTTGGCTGCCACAAATAATGAGATCGTTCCCGCACCGCAGTAGAGGTCCCACAGTGTGTCTTCTTGCTTCAGTTCGGCAAAGTCACAGGCGATCTGATACAATCGCTCGGCCTGGCGAGTGTTCGTCTGGAAAAAGGAGTTCGCCGAAATGCGGTAGCTGTTTGGCCCGATACGATCGGTGATGAATCCCTCACCATAGATCAACTCCTCCGAATCCCCAAGTGCCACTTGCGCTCTGCGACCATTGATATTATTGACGATCGTGGTGACCTCTGGGACGGTCTTTAGTAATCCGTCTCGATATTGTTCCATCACGCCCTTCTCATAGCGCGATGTCACAATGTTAACCATCACGTCGTCAGTGTGACCGCTTGTTCGAGTGATGAGAAAACGGAAGAAGCCGTCGGGATTCTTGTCTGGCCCGAAAACGCCCAATCCCGATTCTCGAGCAAACTCGCGCGTGAAGTTTACAATCTTTGGAGCGATCGGACTCGGAAGCAAGCAGGTATTCGTATCGATCACACGATCGAAACGCTCGCGAACATGCAGCCCTAGCGCGAAGCGGTCAACCACATCGCCTGTGGCGATCTCCTCATCCATCAGCCATCGTTCTTCGGAGAAGGAAAACTCCATCTTGTTGCGATAGAAGAAGGGCTCACCTTCTACACCGATCGTCTCATGCACATTCGGTGATTCAATCTTCCCGATGCGCTCGAACAAATCGACGACCTGCTGACGCTTTGCCTTGAGTTGTGCGGGGTATGTCATGTGCTGCAACGCACATCCTCCGCATGGACCGTAATAAGGGCAAGGCGGAGTTGCGCGATCGGGAGAAGCCTGATGGACTTCGATCAACTTTGCCTCGGCATATCGGCCTTTAGCCTTGAATACCTCGGCGGTCACGTCCTCCTGACCCAAGGCTCCTTCGACGAAGACAACATATCCATCATGTCGCCTCGCGACGGCTTTGCCTTCGAATGCGAACGAGTCGGTATGCAGTCGCAATCTTTCACCGCGAGCAGGCTTTGGAAGGCGTTCGGAAGTCTCGATTGCGACCGCCTCGTGAGCGATATTGGGTGATTCGTCGTTCAACGTCAAGGAAACTTCGTAAATTTGTGCGAATATGATGGGTGACTTGGGTGGATCACCCAAAGTGACCTACCTAGGCCGAGAATTTGCTGCGAGTCTACCAACATCGAACGCAGCACTTTAAGCACATAGAATCACAAATCGAACAGTAATGCCGGATCACTATCGTTTTCTTCGATCAATGAGCTTGCAGTCTGCCGCGCTAATCCTGATTGGCCTGATGACCCTCTCTTCAAGTCAGTTACGAGCCCAAACGAAAGATACTACACATTGGAACGACGAAGATCTTTACACCGAAGATAAGACCGCGCCAAGCTACTTTGCCGTCGGTGGTGGTGTCTTGGGAGGCGCGTTTCTACCAAACGTAACCGATCTGAACAAGAACATCGCACAGCCGTTTGTAGGGCAGGACCTTGCCAGCAGCATTTTCATGATCGGCGGGCAGGGCTTTATCACACTCCCATGGATCAAGAACGTCCGAGTGGGCGGAATGGGATATGGCGGCACGAGCCCGTGCGATTGTAAGGATACCGATGTGGTCGGCAGCAAAAAGAATCGCATGCTCACATACTCGGTCGGGTATGGCGCGCTCACACTCGACTATGTGCTGCCGCTTGGATTGAAACACTTTTCGATCGTGCCGGGAGTTGCGCTTGGATTCGGTAGCGTCCAAATTTACGCGCAGCAGGCGGAGAACCGTGCGCCGCTATCACAGTTCGATATCAATGATGAGTTCGGAAGCGCATCAACGAATATCACGCATACCTATCATGCCGGATTCTTCCTGTATATGCCTCAACTTCAGTTTGAGTATTCGATCAAAGGCTTCTCGATGATCCGAGCCTCGATCGCGTATCAAGGCACATCGATGCGGACCTGGTCCGTCGATAACGGTGTCAATCTTGGATTAACGGACAAACTTGCGAATATCAATGGCTCCGGCCTCGTCGCAAGCATTGGTATTTTCTTTGGACTTTTCCCCTGATCAACATCATGGCTTCTGAAATGAAGAAACAGCGGATGATTTATGAGGGCAAAGCCAAAAAGCTTTGGACGGTCGAGGGGAAACCCGATCTCGTGATCCAGGAATTCAAGGATGACGCAACTGCCTTCAATGGTGAGAAGAAGGGGTCGTGGGCGCACAAGGGCGAAGTGAACAATCAATTCGCTTGTTCAATGTTCGAGTTGCTTGAAACACGTGGCATCCGAACGCATTTCGTCGCAAAGCTTTCGCCGATCGAAATGCTGATCAAACGTCTGGAGATCGTGCCGCTCGAAGTAATCGTGCGCAATATCGCAGCAGGAAGTTTTGTGAAGCGTTACGGTGCGGTTGAAGGGACCGTATTCACCGTCCCGACATTCGAGTTTTCTTACAAGAATGATGCGCTAGGAGATCCGCTGATCAATGAAAGTCACGCGATGGCACTCAAGCTTGCCACTCAAACTGAGATCGACCACATTCACACCGAAGCGCTCAAGGTAAACGACATTTTGAAATCCTATCTTGACAAGCGCGGAATCCTGCTTGTCGATTTCAAGCTCGAGTTTGGCCGGCACAACGACGAGATTCTCTTGGGCGATGAGATCTCACCAGACACTTGCCGATTCTGGGACAAAGCAACGCGCCAAAAGCTGGACAAAGACCGCTTCCGTCAGGATCTTGGCAACGTGGAGGAAGCTTATGCAGAGATATTAAAACGCGCCACGGAGCCGATTGGCGCATAACCTACTTATTTCGGGAGCTACAGTTTTGGGCCTGACAAAATTTGGCGTCGATGTCCTTATCGCGGTCGCAGTGATCGCGGTTCTCTTTTTTGGGCTGGCGATCTGGACGGATGAAACCTGGCTTCGAGTCGTGCTCGCGGTCGTAGCAACATTTCTCGTCGTCTTCTCACTCAACTTCTTTCGTGATCCGGACCGAACTCCCGCAAGCGCGGGGCGCGGGCTTGATTCGCTTGTGATCTCTCCGGCAGATGGAAGAATCGTGATTCTGAAAGAAACAGACGAACCGAATTATCTTCATTCGCGGGCATGGCTGATTTCGATCTTCATGTCGCCACTGGATGTGCATGTCAATCGAGCGCCGATGACAGGCGTAGTCGAGTATTTCAAATACATCAAAGGTGAATTCATCAAAGCTTCTGAAGAATCTTCAACGCATCGCAACGAGCGTGCGATGATTGGACTGAATGTTCACGGAAGGCGAATTCTCTTTTCTCAGGTTGCCGGCTACATTGCTCGAAGGATTGTTTGTCCGGTCAAAGTCGGTGATACTCTGCGAGTCGGAGAACGGTTCGGGATGATCAAGTTCGGCTCTCGAGTTGATATCTGGCTTCCACTGGATGCTCGGATACTCGTAAAAATGGGGCAGACGGTCCGCGCGGGCGAGACCGTACTCGCTGAGCTCCCCTGATGCCGGTATGATCAAACTCACTCGTTCGATCATTCCCAGCCTGTTCACTGTGATGAACCTCTTCTGTGGGTTCGTTGCCATTAAGTCGGCATTCGTTGACAATAAGCTCGAAACGGCAGGTTGGTTTATCGTCCTCGGTGGGGTCTTCGATGTGCTCGATGGACTTATGGCGCGCCTGACGCATTCCTCCAGTGAATTTGGTGTCGAGCTCGATTCACTTGCCGATGTCGTGACGTTTGGCGTAGGGCCGAGCGCAATCGTTTACAAGCTTTACTTCTATCAGTTTGGCGGCCTGGGATTATTGCTCGCTGCTCTGCCAGCAATCTGTGGTGCGCTTCGACTTGCCAGATTCAACGTGCAGCTTGTTGGCTTTGACAAAGATTTTTTCAAGGGACTGCCGATCCCATCCTCCGCACTCCTGATCGTTTCCTATGTCACGTTCTACTATTTACATCCCGACCCGAAATTTTCGAAGGAGGCGTATGACATCGTGTTGTTCGCGCTTGTCATTGGGGCCTCACTGCTGATGGTCTCGAACATAAAGTATGAATCGATCCCAAAGGTCTCGAAGAAGTCAATTTTGGCGAATCCTCTCAGATATGCGATCTATCTCGCGGCTCTTATCCTAACAATAACAACAAGGGGGAGCGCGATCTTCCCATTCTTTGTTCTCTTCATTCTCTACGGTATCGTCCGTTCGCTTATTGACAGGATCTCACGAGCGATCAACGAACGAAGGGCCGCCGCGTTATTCGACGACGACGAATCAGATGCAGAGGAAGAAGACTTCGGAATATAAAATTGCATGAGCTACTACGTCTATATCGCGATCGAACGAAAAGAAGCAATTCTGGACCCTCAGGGAAAAGCGATTGAGCACGCGCTCTCTTCACTTGGATTTACGAGCATCTCGAACACCCGGATCGGGAAGCTTGTCCGGCTGAAGGTCGAGGCCGCTAGTCCGGACGCTGCACGGCATATCGGTGAAGAAGCTGCCCGGAAGTTGCTTGCAAATGCGATCATGGAGGAATTCAGCGTGATTGAAGTGACCGACCAGCCACATCTGTCCGTAGGAGCGCACGCATGAGAACGCGCATCATTCAATTCCCTGGCTCGAATTGTGATCATGATGCCTATCACGCAGTCAAGAACGTATTGGCCGAACCTGACACTGAATTTGTTTGGCATAAATCAGAGACGATCGGCGAAGATGTTGATCTTGTGATCCTGCCTGGTGGATTTTCCTATGGCGACTATCTTCGGACAGGCGCCATCGCCCGGTTTTCTCCGGTGATGAAAGATGTGATCCGCTTTGCGAATGAGGGTGGAACAGTCATCGGTATTTGCAACGGGTTTCAGGTGCTCTGCGAGAGTGGACTGTTGCCTGGCGTGCTTATTCGTAACGAGTCGCTCAAGTTTATTTGCAAGGAAGTTCATCTTCGTACCGAGACGGTCGCAACACGTTTTACTTCGGCACTTACGCGCGGGCACGTACTGAAGATCCCGATCGCACACGGAGAAGGAAATTTCATAGCAACCGACGAAGTGCTGGCTGATATCGAGTCTTCCGGCCAGGTGATTTTTCGCTATGCTTCGCCAGATGGCGACGTAGTGCGTTCGGCGAATCCAAACGGGTCGCTCAATAATATTGCTGGGATCGTGAACAAAGATGGAAATGTCTTTGGGATGATGCCCCATCCAGAACGAGCATGCGAGATTATTCTCGGTTCGTCAGACGGATTGCCGATCTTCGAAAGTTTGCGCGAAAGCTTCAACCATGTAGACGAGCATCGCCTGGCGGCACAAGCCGCTTGACCATCCCGATTAAACCCTTACGAGCCATTGCGCTCTAACTTACTCTAACAGGTTGCAGATCATCCAGGCCGCCATCCTTGTTCTTGTTGCGCTAGCGTTTTTTGTTGTGATTATAGCTGCCATGAGAAATATTCCACGTCCCCGTAAAGGGGTGTACCAGTACACAGCAAAAGGCAAAAGTTCTGGGTTTGAAGGACCGGGATCGGGCAAGGCCGGAGGATGAGTAATGAAGGATGAAAAGGAGGGATGAGAGAAGAGACTCGCAAAATCTTCATCCTTCATCCTTGCCCGTTGAACCTATTCTGCAACCTCGAAGTTTCGAAATGCTGGGCATTCATCAATTGCCTGTAATTACACTTTCGTAGGAGAAGCTATTATGTTTCGCAATTTAGGCCCCATGGAGATCCTGATCATTCTGTTGATCATCATGGTACTCTTTGGAGGAAAGAAGATCCCCGAGCTCATGCACGGTCTGGGCAAGGGAATCAGCGAGTTCAAGCGCGCTTCGCAGGCACCGCCGGATGAAGCTGCAAAGACTGAAACACCCGCAACGCCTGCACCGACCGCGCCAAAGGCTTAAGGCTTAATAACTGCCGCTTCCGCTGTAGGAGCGGCAATCGATCAAACTGACCGTCATGTTTGAGAACCTCGGACCAGCCGAACTTCTCGTTATTTTCCTTGTCATCCTGATCTTCTTTGGACCAAAGAAGATACCTGAACTTGCTGCAAGTTTGGGCAAGGGATTGCGCAAGTTTAACGATGCGAAGGAAGGCTTCGAGACTCACGTCAAGACGGCAATGAAGGAGCCGATGGATGCGCTCAACGAAGCCAAAGCTGGTTTCGAGGCGAAATTGCTCGATGCTTCCCAACCATTGCGCGAGACGCTGATGCCGCCTGCGACGACCCAAATGAGCGCAGCAGCGACACTCCCAGAATCACCGTTTGTCGATCCAAACATTCCGGGCGTCCCATCCGCGGGTGTCGCTCCATCGACCAATGAGATCCCGCTATTCACGCCCCCGGCAGAATCACTTGCCAGAGGTGCCGAGATTTCTGAACCGCCCGAGCCAGTCCCAACTACTCTAGTGCCTCCGCGCGAGGCTTGACGCTTCCGTTTTGATTCCCATTCATTCGTAAACTCCAGGCGTAGGTCTCAAGCCCACGAGAAAGAGCGTATTTTTGTTCGAACAGAAATCAATAACTATTCCCATGTCCGTCAATTCCTTCGAGAGAGCTCGCTCGCTAAACAACAAGCTGAATTGTTTTCTCGATATTTTTGAGGAAACTCGTGCGGGCGATGCCGGCAAAATTTCGGGGATGACTGTTGCAGTCAAAGATGTGCTGGCTGTCGAAGGAAAGAAGCTTACGTGCGCCTCGAAAATTCTTGAGAACTTCACCTCGCTCTATTCAGCGACTTGCGTAGAACGTTTAGTAAGCGAAGGCGCCGTACTGGTAGGCAAAACCAATATGGACGAATTCGCGATGGGCTCTTCGAACGAGAACTCTGCATTCGGTCCGGTTCGCAATCCGTGGGACTTGGCACGTGTACCTGGAGGATCAAGCGGAGGCAGCGCGGTTGCGGCGGCCGTTGGTGCAGCTCGACTAGCACTCGGCACTGACACTGGCGGGAGTATTCGTCAACCTGCCGCATTCACTGGCACAATAGGAATGAAGCCGACCTATGGAAGAATATCACGGTACGGCCTCACAGCGTTCGCATCTTCGTTCGATACGGTTGGGACGTTTAGCCGAACGCTCGAAGATTCAGCGAACGCTCTTGAAGTAATGGCTGGTCGCGATCCTCAGGATGCGACTTCGGCAGATGTACCCGTTCAACAATACTCTGAAGCCTTGAAGAGAGATGTCAAAGGACTCACCATCGGGATTCCAATGGAGTACTTCGGCGAAGGAATTGAGCCCGACATTCGCGAAGCAGTCGAAGCTGCGCGCGCAAAACTCGAGCGAGCAGGCTGTAAGATTGCGATGCTCTCGATGCCGCATACGAAATACTCGATCGCCGATTACTACATTCTGACCACTGCTGAAGCCTCCAGCAACCTCGCACGCTTCGATGGCATCCGATACGGCCGTCGTGCAGAAGGGAGCCATTCGCTGGAGGAGACCTACGTGCGCTCGCGTAACGAAGGTTTTGGTCGTGAGGTCAAGCGACGTATCATGCTTGGCACCTACGTTCTCTCATCAGGATACTATGATGCCTATTACGGACGTGCACAGAAAGTCCGGCGTTTGATCACGCAGGATTTTAACGAAGCTTTCCAGGTGTGCGATGCATTGCTCACACCCACTACACCAACGACCGCTTTTAAATTTGGTCAGAAAAGTGACCCTCTTGCGATGTACCTCAGCGATATCTTCACGGTGAGCGCGAATATTAGCGGCACGCCGGCAATCAGTGTCCCGGTTGGACTCGACCGCGATCACCTACCGATCGGCGCGCAATTAATGACGCGTTCATTCGATGAGTCGACGATGTTTGCACTTGCAAAGGAAATCATTGTTGATGTGCTTGCGAAACTTCCTTCACTCTCCGAATAGGAAATCCGTCGCTCAACTAGTCAATTGTAGTGTTCTCACTCAACAATTCTCAATACAGAACAGAACGCGTTCATCGATTTAATCATAGACTCATCCACTTTTTTGTGTTTCTACTTGCATACTGTCCAATGAATGTCTAAATTCACAGGCGTTCAATTAATCCAACGTCCACATGAAAGTAGATCTCACTACGTGCACGAAGCGTGCAAAACAGTTTGCACTTATCTTCTTCTTAATCATCTCTTGCCTGGAAGCCGCGTTTGCCCAGCGGACAATTAGTTACCAGGGAATGTTGAATCAGCTCAACGGGACTCCGTTCAGAGACAGCTCCTACCGATTGGATATCTACTTAGCTTCAGATCGCGATGGCAATCCCATCATCTGGAGCGATAGCTATCTCGTTGAGACGAAGGGCGGAGTATTTTCACTTCAACTGGGTGCTGGAGCTGTTGCGCTGCCGAAGCCTTCTGAATTAGATCATCCGTTGTGGATTGCCACGGAAGTCAATGGAAGAGGCCGCACTGCGTTTAGTCCGATCTCATCAAGCTTCTCGGCACTCAGCATCGCTGACAGCACTGTAACGTCGTCAAAGATGGCGACGGATTATGTTGCCTCTGTTCAGATCAATGGTCAGCAAGTGACTGCTCGTGGGGGAGCACTTAATTTCGTGCAAGGCAGCGGCGTGGAGATGAGATATGACTCTGCTGCACAGAGTGTGATCATAAACTCAACCCTCAATGCACCTCCTACGAGCAATTCCACTGGCAGCAAAGACTGGAGTGAAGCAGGAAACTACATTAACGGTGAGGAGTACCTTGGGACCTCGAATCAAGAAGATCTGGTAATCAAAACGAATAGTAATCAAGTGATGCGCTATATTGCGAACGAGGGAGACCCAAACATTCAGGGAGGCAATCAGGGCAACTTTATTTCGAGATCTGCGCAGGGATCGATCATCGCTGGCGGCGGAGGTGATGGAACAGACAATGTCAACCTCATTGGAAGCAGTTATGCCACAATTAGTGGCGGATCAGGCAACGTAGCTGGCAGTGCCGCTGGGCAATTCCAAACAGTTGGAGGCGGACACGCAAATGAAAGCGACGGTGAAGGATGTACGGTAGCTGGAGGCATTGGTAACCATGCCGGTGATGGTCTTGACGACATGTGGACGACCGTCGCTGGAGGCATTGGCAATCAAGCGGAGGAACGAGGCAGTGCGATCGCCGGTGGGGACAGCAATCATACGGGCACCGATTGTGCCTTCATTGGTGGTGGCAGCCACAATGAGATTTCTATCACAGGCTCGCGTTCAGGATATGAAGTAATTTCTGGTGGGCTGCACAACAGTGTGATGGGGATATCTTCTGCGATCGCCGGTGGCCAGTACCTGACACTTGGAGCGTATTCGTTTGGATTCAATGGGGGCAGCGCCTCATCAACAACACCTACAGATCTTTCTGCTGCAGGTCTGCACAATGTTGCGTACTTCGGAAATGTGAATATGATGCTCGGCAATACCGATGGGGAAGCCAGAGCTTTGCAGTTCTATTCTCCTAACACCAAATCATATTTTAACCCTTCAGCCGCGCCCTATTACAGCTCCTTTAAAGCAGGTGCTCAACTCTCAAACATCTACTACACGTTACCGACGGCTATCCCACAGGCGGGACAAGTCCTGACGGCAACATCGGTAGCACACTCGAGCGTGGTTCTGGATTGGACGACCCAGGGCAAACAGGGAGCGGTATGGAGCAGTTATGGTAATAACGAGACAGATCCTCTCGGGCCGACATTCAATTATCTAGGGACAGCTGATAATCATGCGTTTGAAATTCATGTCGATCACAATGGCAGCGCCGCGCAGGGGAGAGGTCGCGTGCTGAGGTTCGAACCGAACAGTGTTTCGGCAAATCTGATCGGTGGATTCCATGGGAACACATTATCCATCAAGGGCATCGTTGGAGCCGGCATTCTCTCGGGAGGCAAGGTCAATGGCATCAACGTTATTGGTGAAGATTTTGGAATCATCGCGGGCGGGTGGGGCAATCTCATCGACTGCTATCACTTATCTACTCTCGAAAAGGGTGATGGAGCATCTGTGATCGGAGGAGGATGGTTGAATTACATCGGTGATTACAGAACCGCTCCGAATCGCGGACACCCAAGGCGTTTGCGGGGCGCTAACGTCATATCGGGTGGCAGCAACAACACAATCCTCACGCGCAATGCGGTTGGAGGCAACATCATCTATACAGGCGGCTGCAGTATCAGTGGCGGTGAGTTCAACACAATTGCTTCACCTGCCGCAGCCACTGTGGGAGGCTTCAACCTGCGCGCAGATGGCGAGGCCCAATGCGTCATCGGCACGTACAACTTCGCTGACGGGAATAACCATAAGTTAGGGACAAATTTTCAGTTTCCTGCAAGTTGTGATAAGATCTTTGTCATTGGAAACGGCGAACGCGATCAGGCTGGAAGAAGCAATGCATTTTCAGTATCCTACGATGGCCATTCGGTGGTCAGCCATGTCAATGGTTCTGGTCAAAAGCCAGCGCAGGGGGCAATCCGGGGTGCGACTTATGTGGACAACATCGTCTATGCATGGGGCGACATTCCACAGAAGTTCACTATGACAGAAAGCGTACCGGCAAGTTACACGTTCGTCACTAGTGACAGCGCAGATGACTTCGGGGTAAAATCAGTGACGATAAAGAATGCGGCTGGTGTCATTTCCTACGAGATCGTGCTCAACGTGACCGATGATTATTGCAACAACACTCTTGCGCTTGATCACGCGAGCGGCGGTGCTTCGTCAATCACGGTTACGCCGACGGAATTTACTTCGCCTGGAGATTGCCCGGTTGCGGTTCCGATGGTTAGCAGAATGAAGCCAAAGGACGCCTCACATAGCGGGCCGTGGTTTGTTGTTAAACTCTATGAGAATTGTCAGTCCAGACCGGATCCATTCATGTTCAAGGTCTGTGGACGTCCAACGGTAGGGAGCTAACAACTCTTTTGAGCTCAATGAAAAAGGACACGCTCCCAGAGCGTGTCCTTTAACCTCAATTCACCTTTCGCTTATCGAACGACTTCGACTTTCTGCGTTACTGTTACGCCAGAGCTCGTAAGCGCACAGATATAGGTGCCTGCCGCGAGCCCGGCGGTGTTGAGCTTCAGTGAATGCTCTCCAGCAGTCATGTTCTCTTTCGCAAGTGTTTGTACCTCACGTCCTGTTACATCATGCAACGTGACGAGCGTAACGCCGCCTTTGACAAGGTTGAAGCCGATCGTTGCAAGCCCCGACTGCGTTGTCGGATTTGGGTAGATCGGGTGCAGAGTTGCGAGTGCATTGGAAGGTTGTGAAGCTGGTTTGACTGCAGCTGTTAGATTCGAAACGTCGGTATAGAACAATCCACGACCGAATGTTCCAGCGAGCAGAATTGGCTTTGGACCACCGGATTTGACCTTGAGAGCTAAAACTTGAACAAGCGGAAGATTTACTCCAAGCTTCTGCCAGGTTAACCCCGCGTTGAGTGAGAACACAACGCCAAAGTCGGTACCAACAAACAAATTTCCAGAGTTCGGGTCGAGAGCGATGCTGTTACACGACACGTTCGGGAAATTCGTCGCGGGTGCGGACCATGTCTTTCCTGAATCGGCACTGACAAAGAAATGCTTGGTGCCGCTGCCAGCCATTACAGCCCATACATGGCTTGGATCATTAGGATCGCTGGTAATGCCCGTGATCTGTCCCCCGCCGAGGGGAGTGGGAGCTGTCCAATGACTTGAAGTAGCATTCAGGTCAAAACAACGATAGACCTTTCCGTTACCATTTCCAGCCCAAGCGATCGTCTGATCGGCTTGTGAAACATGGACGACATAAGCCGTGAGTGAAGTATTACTCTTGTATGGAAAGCCATCCTCGCCTCCATTCGTACTGACATAAATGTGACTGTTGCCTGCATAGGCAACCGTAGTCCCATCGAGATATACATCCCAGGGGGCGTAGAACATCGCACCTTCATTGAGCAGGCTAGTATTATTGATGTAATTCGACTTTCCGGTCAAATTTGAAGTCGACCATGACTTTCCGCTATCGATCGATTTTTGAAAGTCGGCATAGACATACGTTGAATAGGCAATGGAGCCATCATCATTGATCCAAAGGATACCCGCATCGCCATTACGCGAATAGTGGGATACGGTCTCTGTCGTGAGTTCGCGAAGCGCTCCATTATCCTGAGTTCCTCCGAGAGCATACGTGAATGTTGGATTCGCATCGACGCCCACGTATTGGAAAGTATTAAGATTTCCGTTCTTTGCAGAACTCCACGACTGACCGCTGGTATTTGAAATGAAGATACCGCCATCACAGATCGCATAGAGCGTGTTATTGTTATAGACCAGGCCATGGCAGTCGGCATGTACATAGTGGCCATCGGTTAAGCCGGCGGTCCAGTAGCCGGAGTGAACTAGCGTTGTGCCGCTGTCGCTTGAATTCCATACGTCAATTCCTCCAACGTTAATTTGGCCAGCGTTCTGCGGGTTCACCGCAATCGCGTTGTCGTAATACGACTGGCCCTGGGTGTTGACGTTCGTGCGCATGTAATCGCGATTCGGATATTTTGCAGCATTGCCGATAATTTGGTCATCAAATGAGTTAGCCGTGAGATCCTGATTGCACTTGTTTGCTAGACGCCATGTCGCCCCATTATCGTTACTCACGGCGATACCGTACGCTCCGCTCCCATTGCCGATGCTCGCGTAGATTACATTAGGGGAGTTAGCGGAAATTGCCACGATCGTAGTACTGATTCCTCCCGTTCCCCCGCTAGGCATAGTGCACTTTATCCAGTTAGCTCCTCCATCAACTGAGCGGGAAACCCCGCCCGACTGACCACCCACATAAATCTTTTGCGCATTGGTTGGGTCCATCACGATCGAGACCGGATCACCCACAGTTGTCGGGGCTTTTGCCCAGGTTGTGCCGCCGTTGTTGGTGATCTGGAGGCCTTGCCCGTTACCCGTGGCTACGAAAACGTGTTGGGAGTTACTTGGATCAACGAGTATTTGGCCGCAAGTCGAGCCAACCTGACTCGTTGTAGCTACCTGATTCCAACTAAGTCCGCCATCTGTAGATTTAAATACTCCCATGCCGCCGGGAGTACTGAAGCCGCCCTGTACCTCGCCTGTGCCTGCATAAAGAATCTGCCCATTAATTGGATCGACTGCGATGGATCCCATTACGAGTGTCGGCATTTTATCGCTAAGAGCAACCCAGACTGGCACAGCGGCAGTGATATCCGAGGTCTTCCAAACACCGCCTTGTGCTGCGGCAACGTAGACGATCTTTGAGTCAAGCGGATCAAAGGCGATGCCACGAAGCCTTCCTGAAGTGCGTCCTTCAAGGCTTCCTCCGACCTGCACCCATGCAGGTATCGCTTCGGCTTTCATGGCGACGTTGCTGCCCATTGCTTGGAATGACTCGAAGCCGACACGACGCACTTCATTCCAATCCTTGATATCTCCGCTCGTCGCGCGAGCTCTGAAAAAGTCAGCAGCGCCACGGATATGTGCCGCTTCGTTATCAATGGAGTCGTTGGAAATCGAGGCCTTAGTCCCCATAGGACCGCGCTCGTCCACCTCTTGAGCGCGAGTGGACGATCGTGCACCAATGATCAATAGAATAGCGAGTGCGGTCGAAAGAAGATAACGGACGGAAGTTGACGGAAGTCGGCGCTTCATCGGTACGTTGGATTAGTGCATGGATAATGATCGATCCCTTCGAGCGTAACGAAGAGTATCCGATGATAATACGCCCGGATATCGCTTCAATTACATGTTTCGCGGGACGGTCGAACTCTTAAAATTTCAGAACTTCCTTAACACAGGAATTCCGGTGAGAATTCGGGCATCGCCGGGGAGTATCTTTGCAATCAGACACGGGTTGGTATTGGACTTGCTCGGAGTTCGAAGACATCTCAATCACTATTGCATGCTCGAACGAATACCATACCTGAGAAAGTCTCTTTTCGGTCTTCTGGCAGTGCCCATGCTGCTATTCCTGCTCGGTTGCCCTTCCAGCGACCTCTCCCCGGTTGGTGAGGGACAAGGAAGAGTCCTTCGCATCGACACCGTGCATACAATGATCACGCTTGACCATAACCGGATACCAGCGATGATGCAGTCGCTCGTAATGTCTTATCCAGTTTCGAATCCAGGCTTGTTCAACGGTCTGAGCGTTGGCGATAGCGTCGCCTTCGCTTTGCATTCGCTGGGGTCGGGGAAATACATGGTCACAGCCATCAAAAAGGTCAAGGCAAAACCCTAAATCGGACTGCGGAGTCTTTCCGGCGCTCTCAATGTAAACATTTTGTGATATCACTTTTTACTACGATCGAGCTCGTTCGTAACGAACTCTCGAAGATCGGCCCGTTCTGGTGGATGATCTGGAATACAGGACTGGCGCTAATTCCGGTTGGTCTTACCGTACTTTTTCTCAAACGAAGTGACCAGCCGAAACGGACTCTTGGTACGCTCCGGTTCTTTCTGCAGGTCCTGCTCATCATGCTGTTTCTTCCGAATGCACCGTACGTTGCAACGGACCTGATTCATTTTCTTGACAAGGTACGAGCAACCGACACCTCGCTGTGGCGGCTGCTTGCTACCGACTTCCCGCTCTATGTTGCTTTCGTCCTGCTGGGACTCATTTCATATTCGTTTACCACCGACCGGC